>CAXMOH010000327.1:0-3119 GCA_964194855.1 uncultured Hyphomicrobium sp. | reverse complement strand
ACCTCACGGCGGACATCCGGCTCGAAGCCCGAAAGGCGTTCTTCGACGTCCCGAACCAGGCGATCGACATTCATACTGAAGCAGTTCCGCCGGCGTGAGTGTATCACCCGGACCTCGCCCAATCGGCCGGCGCCAGGCCCGAGACGGCTGCGGCCCGAACGCGCCATAATGGGTGAGTCGAACGAGGAGGGCTAGTCTAACTGGTAAGGCAGGAGCCTTGAAAGCTCCCGGGTCCTTGCGGCCCTTGGGGGTTCGAGTCCCCCGCCCTCCGCCAACCCCGAGTGCCCCTCGCGGCACTCGGAGCGCCGGCTGGCCGCCGAGGCTTTCATGCTACGCTTAGCCGTCTTGGCCCCTATCTCTCAGGGGCGCCCCCCGCGGAGAGGTGCTGGAGTGGCTGAACAGGGCAGATTGCTAATCTGTTGTAGGGCGTAAAGCTCTACCGGGGGTTCGAATCCCCCTCTCTCCGCCAGTTTCTCCATGCTTCGCCTGATCCTGATCGCCTTTCTCGCACTGGTGCCGGCCGGGTTTCCGGTGCCGCTCGCGCCGGGGACGTGGTGGGAGTATCGGGAGTCGTGGACCGAACGGCTCGGGGGGATCGATTCGATCACGGACCTCGAGACCCGCTTCACCGTCACCGGTTCGACCGAGGCGCCCTTCCTCTATCAGAGTGGCGGGGACGACCCGGTGGCTGGACCGGTGGAGATCGGGGACGGCTGGATCCGCCTGGGACCCTGGACCGGCGAGGATCCCCTGCCCCTTCCCCTGGAGGTCGGGCGCTCCGGACCCCCCTCGGGGGGTCGGCCCGGCTGGCAGGTGGAGGCCGAGGAAGACGTGACCGTCCCCGCGGGTCGCTATCGGGCGCTGCGGTGCGCGTTTCGGACCTGGCGGATGGAGTCGGTGCTGTGGATCGCCCCGGGGGTCGGGGTCGTCCGCGAGACCCACGGCCCACCCGGCCGGCGGCCCGATCTCGAGCGGGTGCTCCTTTCGTGGAGCGGCGGGGGGGCCGAGAGATAGGGGGCGATGGGCCCTATTTCACCGTTTCTAGAGTCAAAAGTGTATACTCCTGAGCCACTGGAGTCGCTGGGAGGTGCCGGGCCTTCCCTCCTGCCCTGCTCCTCCGGGCTGGAGGTCCTTTTGGGTCCACGCTCCTCGGCCCGCGGTGGGCGGGTCGAAGACACAGTCAAGTCGAGGGCTTCGGCGGGTCGCTCCCGGCTGCTGGCCGCGTTGGAGCGCGCCGCCGACGTCGTGCTGCTCGTGGACCACCACGGTCGCATTCGGGAGGCGACCGGTGCGGCCCAGGAATTGTTCGGCCGGAGCGTTGACGGCCTCCGGGACGAGAGCTTCTCCGCCCTGTGCCTGCCCGCGGCCCGCGCGTCCCTCGGCGAGAACCTCGGGAGGGCGGCCCGAGGCGGGCCCCACCTCTTCTCGACCCAGATCGTGCGAGGGGACGGTGTCGTCGTCCCGGTCGAGGTGAGCTCGCGGGCTGCCTACGACGAGACCGAGGGGCTACTCGTCTGCATCGTTCGGGACATCACCGGCCGTGCCCTCGGCTTTCCGGTGGAGCGTCTGCAACTGGAGAACGAGATCCGCAAGCTGCAGCTGCGACTCGTGCAGTCGCAGAAGCTCGAAGCGGCGGGCCTCATGGCCAGCGGCATGGCCCACGACTTCAACAACCTGCTCAACGTGATCATGGGCTACGCCGAGCTCCTGGGCCGCTCGCTTCCCCAGGCCGACACCCGGCGGGCCCGCATCGACCACATCCTGCAGGCCGCGGTGCGGGCCGGGTCGCTCACGCGCAGCCTCCTGGCCTTCACACGGCAGCCGGTGCAGCCGCCACAGGTGGTGGACGTAAACGCGTTCGTTGGCGAGACCGAACGGATGGTGCGCCGGTTGATCGGCGAGGATGTGGAGCTGTTCCTGGATCTGGGAGCCGATGTCGGCAACGTGAAGGTCGACCCCGGGCAGCTGGAGCAGGTGCTGCTCAACCTCGCCGTGAACGCTCGTCACGCCATGCCCCGGGGAGGGACCCTCACGCTCACCACGGACACCGCGCGGCCAGACCGTGCAGATCAAGAAGGAACCCCCGGCACGGACGCCTATGTGAGGCTCACCTTCAAGGACACCGGCGTGGGGATGGACAAGGAGACGCAGGCCCTCATCTTCGAGCCCTTCTTCACGACCCGGCCCCAGGGCGAAGGGACGGGCCTGGGGCTGGCCACGGTCTCGGGGATCGTCCAGCAGAGCGGCGGCGTCATCGAGGTCGACTCCGAGCCGGGGCAGGGCACGACCTTCAGGATCCACCTTCCCCGTGTCGACGAGGAACCGGAGCCGCCCGCCCTGCCCGCCTCTTCACAGCCCGGGCCGAAAGGGAATGAGACTCTCCTTCTCGTCGAGGACCAGGACCCCCTGCGCGAGATGATCTCCGAAGCACTGCAGCTGCTGGGCTACAGGGTTCTCGTCGCGCCGGACGGCGAGGCCGCCATCGAGGTGGCAAGCCGGCACCGTGGCCGCCTGCATCTCCTCGTGACCGACGTGGTCATGCCCCACCTGGACGGCGCCGCCCTGGCTCGACACCTCCGCTCGAAACGTGCCGACCTGCGCGTCCTGTACATGTCGGGGCACGGGCCCGACGTCGCCAGCCGTCGGGGACTGGTCGGAGGGGACGCTCTTCTCGAGAAGCCCTTCAGCACCCGGGCCCTGTCGCTCCGGGTCCGCGAGGTGCTCGACCGTCCTAGGAGCCCGCGGTGAAAGTCAGACCGCGTCGAGGCCGGATCTTTTCCGCCAGCTCTTCGTTGCCGAACCTCGGAATACTCCCGGTATTCCTGCGGTTCGGCGCCTTGATGAAGACCTGACGAAAAATCTCTCGCCCTCGCTCGCGGAGCACTTCCACCACGGTCTCCTAGTCCTCGAGCTGCCCCAGGACGTCGTCCCGCTTCTCGGCGGCCAGGGACGAGAGAAGGATCTTGAGCGTGTCGAGCGAGTCGCGGGTGAGGGTGTCGAAGTCCTGGCGTATGGCGTCCACCTGCTCCCACTCCCGCTCCGCCTCGGGATCGTCGTCCACGATCTTCTCGGTCGAGCGCAGGAGTGACCGGGTGGCCAGCCCGAAGCTTTGTCCCAGG
>CAXMOH010000326.1:0-4829 GCA_964194855.1 uncultured Hyphomicrobium sp. | reverse complement strand
ACGGCCCTGGAGAACGTGGCGATGCCCCTGCTGCTGGCCCGTCGTTCCCAGGAGGAGGCGCACGAAGCGGCCCGCACCCTTCTCGGAGAGCTGGGTCTGGCGGAGCGAGCCCATCACCGTCCCGGCGCGCTTTCCGGAGGCGAGCAGCAGAGAGTGGCGGTGGCTCGAGCCCTCGCCATGTCCCCCCGGGTGCTCCTGGCCGACGAGCCCACCGGCAACCTCGATCGAGCCACCGGGCGGACGCTCCACGAGCTCCTGCGGCGCCTGGTTGGGGAGCACCGGCTGAGCGTCCTCGTCGTCACCCACAACGAGGAGCTAGCCCGCGCCTGCGACCGCGTCCTGCGTCTCGAAGGGGGCCGCCTGGCCCCCACGTGAGACGCAGGCACGGGGGAACAACCTCCGCGACCGATTGGGCTATGATCGAAGTAGAGTCCGGGGCCGCCCTGTTTTGGCGGCGACACCAGGGTAAAGGATAGGATGTTCGAGCGTTATACCGAGCGCGCGCGGCGGGTGATCTTCTTCGCCCGCTACGAGGCGAGCCAGCTGGGGAGTCCCTCGATCGAGACCGAGCACCTGCTGCTCGGCCTCATTCGCGAGGGCAAAGGGCTCACCTCGCGCCTTTTCAGCAAGAACTCCCTTCCGATGGAGGAGGTCCGCAAGGAGATCGAGGGGCGCTCGCCCTACCGGGAGAAGGTCTCCACCTCCGTCGACATCCCCCTCTCGGTGGATTCCAAGCGGGTGCTGGGCTACGCCGCGGAGGAAGCGGAGCGGATGCTCCACAACTACATCGGGACCGAGCACGTCCTGCTGGGGCTGATGCGCGAGGAGACATCCGTCGCCGCCACCATACTGGCCGAGAAGGGCATGCGACTGCCGACGGTCCGGGAGGACATCGTCGCCATCGTGAGCGAGAAGGCGGCCACCGGACGAGGCAAGGAGACCCCGCTTCTCTCCGAGTTCTCCCGGGACCTCACGGAGAGCGCCTCCCGGGGCGACCTCGACCCCCTCGTCGGGCGGGAGGAGGAGCTGGAGCGGATCATCCAGGTCCTGTGCCGGCGCACCCGCAACAACCCCGTGCTGATCGGCGAGCCCGGGGTGGGGAAGACCGCACTCGTGGAGGGGCTCGCGAACAAGATCGTGCAGGGCGACGTCCCGATCTACCTGGCGGACAAGCGGATCCTCGCCCTCGACATCTCGCTGATCGTCGCCGGGACGAAGTACCGCGGCCAGTTCGAGGAGCGACTGAAGACGATCATGCGGGAGCTCACCGAGACGCCCAACATCGTCATCTTCATCGACGAGCTGCACACCCTGGTGGGAGCGGGGTCGGCCGAGGGCAGCCTCGACGCCGCGAACATACTCAAGCCCGCCCTCTCACGTGGCGAGCTTCAGTGCATCGGGGCCACGACGCCGGCCGAGTACCGCAAGCACATAGAGAAGGACCGAGCCCTCGAGCGACGCTTCCAGGCGGTGAAGGTGGTCCCGCCGACGCCCGAAGAGACGATGGAGATCGCCCAGGGCATCAAGGAACGTTACGAGAAGTTCCACAACGTCGTCTACCTCGACGAGGCCATCGAAGCGGCGGTCCACCAGTCCAGCCGGTACATCCCCGACCGCTTCCTGCCCGACAAGGCCATCGATCTCCTCGACGAGGCGGGCAGCCGGGTGAAGCTCCGCGAGGCGGCGATCCCCATGGGAGAGCCGGAGTTCTCCCGAAGGGTGCGGGTGGTCGTGGACGGGCGGGCCAACGATGGGACCGCCTTTTTTCACGACGACGCCCCGTCGGGTCGCGAGCAGGTGGAGGTGGTGCGCGAGCAGTGGTCTCTCGCTGGCGAAGGCCTTCAGCCCGTGAGGAAGTCCGACATCGACGAGGTCGTCTCGCGCTGGACCGGCATCCCGCTCACCGCCCTCGAAGAGGAAGAGTCCGAGAAGCTCCTGCGCATGGAGGAGGAGCTGCACCGGCGGATCGTCTCGCAGGACAGCGCGATCAGCGCGGTGGCCCGGGCCATCCGTCGCACCCGAGCCGGTCTCAAGAATCCGAACCGGCCGGTGGGCTCGTTCCTGTTTCTCGGCCCGACCGGCGTGGGCAAGACCGAGGTGGCCCGGGGCCTGGCGGCGTTCCTCTTCAGCAGCGAGCGGAGCCTGATCCGATTCGACATGTCCGAGTACATGGAGAAGCACTCGGTGAGCAAGCTGATCGGCTCTCCCCCGGGCTACGTGGGACACGAGGAGGGCGGTCAGCTGACGGAGCGCGTCAAACGCAGCCCCTACTCCGTCGTGCTCCTGGACGAGATCGAGAAGGCCCACCCGGACACGTTCAACGTGCTCCTGCAGGTTTTCGAGGACGGCCAGCTCACCGACGGACTCGGCAACGCGGTGGACTTCAAGAACACGATCCTGATCATGACCTCGAACATCGGAGCGCGCTTCATCGAGAAGAAGGGGCGAATGGGCTTCGCGTCCAACCAGCCGGGGGAGAGCGACAAGAGCATCGGCGAGATGGTGATGGGCGAGGTCAAGCGCACCTTCAACCCCGAGTTCATCAACCGGATCGACGAGATCATCATCTTCGACGCGCTCACCGACGAGGACCTCATCGCGATCACGCGCATGCTCGTCGAGCAGCTCAACGAGAACCTGAAGGAGAAGGGGATCGCCATCTCCATCGACGAGGACGCGGTGCGCTGGCTCCTGGCCCGTACGCTCAAGGACCGCTCCTACGGAGCACGGCCCCTGCGCCGGGCGATTCAGAGACACATCGAGGACGCCCTGTCGGAGGCGTTCATCCGCGGTCAGATCCGGACTGGCCTGCCCATCGCCGTGACCGTAAAGGACGAAGGGCTGTGGTATCAGCAGGACGAGACCGGCGGAGTGCTGTCGTCGTGAGGGGGCTCTTGACGGTGAAGAGGGTGTGGCCGTGAACAAGTGGTGCGTCGTTGCTCTCGCGTCGTCTGTCTTCCTGGCCTCCGGGGGCCTGGTGGCACAGGAGCAGTCAGGACCGCCCGAGATCGTCGAGCGGGTGGAGATCCTGAACAACCGGTACCTCCAGAAGGAGACGCTGCTCTACTACGTCTCCACCAAGCCAGGCGATCGGCTGGATCGCGAGAGGCTGCTGAGGGACTTCCGGAGCCTCTGGGACACGGGCTTCCTCGAGGACCTGAAGGTCGAGGCGCTGGACGGACCCCAGGGAAAGATCGTCCGCTTCACCGTGGTGGAGCGCAAGCGCATCCAGATCGTGGACTACCGCGGCACCAAGGAGCTCGACGTCTCCGACATCGAGGAGGCGGTCAAGGAGAACGACATCGAGATCCGCATCGACAGCTTCTACGACCCGTCCAAGGCCAGGCGCGTCGAGGGATTGATCAAGATGATGCTGTCGTCGAAGGGGCGTCCCTTCGCCAAGGCCACCCACGAGGCCCGGAACATCGGCGGATCGGGGCAGCAGCTGTCGTTCGTGATCGACGACGGCCCCCGGGCGAAGATCCAGAAGATCGAGTTCGAGGGCAACGAAGTCTACTCCGACTCGCAGCTCCGCGGCGCGCTGGAGAAGATGAAGCCCAGCGGCTTCTGGAATCGAAGCTGGCTCGGTGGCAAGACCACCTACACCGAAGAGAAATGGCTCGGAGGCGCCGAAGATCCCCAGGGCGATCGGGGGCGGCTCGAGGACTTCTATCTCAACAACGGGTACGTGACCATTCGGATCGGCCAGCCTCGGAAGGAGTACACCGACGGCGAGTCCGGGATGTTCAAGAAGAGTCCCTTGAAGTGGATGAAGATCATCATCCCCATAGACGAAGGCGACCAGTACCGCATGGGTGAGTTGAGCTTCGAAGGCCTGACCGTTCTCAAGGAGGACTACGTCCGGGAGTTCATCAAGATTCTGCCGGGCGAGGTCTACAACGAGTCGAGGTTCAAGAAGGCATTCGAGCAGCTGCGGGAGCTCTACGGCTCGCTCGGCTATTTCCAGTGGACGGGCAGCACCGACAGGACCCCCGATGCGGAGAGGAAGGTGGTCGACGTCGTGGTCCGGATGGAAGAAGACCTGCAGTACTTCATCGGACAGATCAACTTCGTCGGGAACGACAGCACGAAGGACAAGGTCATCCGCCGTGAGATCTTCATGAACGAGGGGGCGATCTTCAGCACCGAGGCCCTCAAGATGTCCGTCCAGCGCGTCAACCAGCTCGGCTACTTCAAGCCGATCGAGGGCGCGCCGGACATCCGACCGAACCCGGACGAGGAGAACAAGGTCGACGTGACCTTCCGGGTGGAGGAGCAGAACCGCAACCAGTTCACCTTCGGCGGGGGAGTGAGCGGCCTCGAGGGAACGTTCATCAACGGCTCCTTCTCCACGACGAACTTCCTGGGCGCCGGTGAGACCTTCTCGGTGTACGTTCAGAGCGGGCGACGGACGAAGAACTACTCGCTGTCGATCTCCGAGCCCTACTTCCTCGATCGACCGATCACGGCCGGGGTCAACGTGTTCAAGCGGAAGATCACCTACCTGAGCATCGGCAGTCCCGGGTTCACCCAGTCGACCACCGGCTTCAGCCTGACGACCGACCGGCAGGTGGGGAGGTGGTCGCGGCTGTTCCTCAACTACGCATACGAGATCATCGAGATCAGCGAGGTGAGCGCCGCCGACTTCAACGACGACCCGTACTCCCCCGGATTCGGCGGCGGGGGCGGGGGCGGGGGCTTCAACATCGGCTCCCTCGATCCCTCGTTCTTCGGCGACGCGGGAAGACGCAGGGAGAGCCGGATCACGCCGAACCTGCTGTTCAACACCGTCAACAACCCCTTCACCCCGACCCGGGGACGGAGGCACA
>CAXMOH010000325.1:0-2727 GCA_964194855.1 uncultured Hyphomicrobium sp. | reverse complement strand
GGGCTCTTGTCCGGCCGTCTGGCGCGGAAGCGGACACACGTGTTGTCGGCTTCGTGATTGCAAGCACAACCGTTCTGCAGCGAGCCGGACCTCCGCTTGAACCCGTTGGTGGCACACTGCCGGATCGGGAGGTGGCGATGGCGTTGAGTCAGGCGGAGCGGCGTGAGTCGATCGGGCGTTACGAGCGCGGGCCCGGGCAGCTCCGGGAGGCCTTCGCCCGGGTCCCGGAGGAGGCGCGGACATGGCGCCCGGGTCCCGGAAAGTGGAGCGCTCACGAAGTGGTCATCCACTGCGCCGACTCCGAGGCGAACGCCGCGCTGAGGGTTCGCACCGTGCTGGCCGAGAAGGACCCCGTCGTCCACGGGTACGACCAGGAGCGATGGGCACGGGAGCTCGACTACCACGCTCAGCCCCTCGAGCCCGCCTTCGCCGCGGTCGAAGCATCCCGTGGGCGCACGGTGCCGCTCCTTCAGAGCCTGGGTGAAGCCGACTGGGCGAAGCACGGCCGCCACACCGAATCGGGTCCCTACACCGCCGAGGACTGGCTGCAGATCTACGCTGCTCATCTCGAGGGCCACGCCGCGCAGATCGGGCGCAACCTCGACGCCTGGAAGGCCGCGAAGGGCACTAGGGCTTGATCGCCCGGAACGTCACCGAACGCACGGCGCCCACCAGGTCTTCCCGCTTCATGCCCGTGCGACCGAGCAGGTCGGCGACCTGGTCCGGAGCCACCGCCTCCAGCGCGGCCCCCTGATCGACGTCGCGGAGAACCTCCGCCGAGCCCAGGCCGGCGGACTCCACGAGGCGGATGTACTCCTTTCGTGGCAGCGCTCCTGAGATGCAGCCCACCCAGGCCGCGAGGTCCTTCGCCACCGCTTCGGGCAGGGGCCGATCGAGCACGATGTCTGCGACGACCATCCGCCCCCCGGGCTTCAGCACCCGGGCCACCTCACGAAACACGGCGGCCTTGTCGGGGACCAGGTTGATCACGCAGTTGCTCGTGACGGCGTCGATCGAACCGTCCTCGACCGGCAGGTCCTCGAGCCGTCCCTCGCGGAACTCCACGTTGTCGTGCCCCGAGCTCGCGGCGTTCTTGCGGGCGCGCTCGAGCATCTGCGGGGTCATGTCCACACCGATGACCCGTCCCTCGGGGCCGACCTCCTTTGCCGCGAGGAAGGCGTCGATTCCGGCGCCGGAGCCGAGATCGAGAACGGCTTCGCCCGGCTGGAGGTCGAGCAGACCGATGGGCGCACCGCAGCCGAGACCAAGGTCGGCCCCGTCCGGGACTCCTTTGAGCTCCTCCTTGCCGTAGCCGATCTGGAGAGACATGGCGTTTTCGCTGCTGCCGCCGCAGCAACTGGGCGCACAGCAACTGCCCGAGGTCTCGGCGATGTGGCCATATTTCTCCCGGACTTCGCTCACGATGTCGTCGGCTGGCTGGTTTTCAGTGGTCTCGTGTACTTGTGTCATTTCTTTCTCCATTGTTCGGCGACCTGATTGTTCAACTGCTCCCGGAGGCCACGTGGGCGTGCGACTCAGCCGCTCTTTTTCGACACTTCCAGCTCCACGTGCGTTTCTTGTGTGCACGGCTGGCTGCTGCAGGCGCAGGCCGCCTCGACGGTCTCATCGCTGGGCAGGCCCTCCATCAGGTGCTCGTAGGCTCCGGGGCAGCAGGCCTCGGTCGCTCCGCGCACCGCCAGCAGCAGCTCCTGAAAGGAGGAGGCGACGGCCTCCCGTCGCTCCTCGGGGACCCGTTCGAGAATCCGGCGGGCGAATATCACTTCCTGCTGTTCGAGCTCACGCGCGGCCGCTTCGCCCTTCGGTGTGAGCGCGACCCGGAAGGACCGGGCGTCTTCGGGATCGACCTCCCGGCGCACGAGCTCGGCCGTCTCCAGCCGCTCCACGTTTCGCGAGAGCGTCGAGGGCGTCACTCCCAGGCGCGTGCCCAGCGCCCCGAGCCGCAGCGAATGCTCCAGGAGCAGCGTCTCCAGAGTCGCTGCCTGGGCCACCGTCACCCCGCAACAGGCGACATCCGCCCGCTCCGCCACCGAGAACCGGCGCACCAGCGCCCGCAGCCCCTGCAGGAGCTCCCGAGCCCGCTCGGTCTCGCCATTTAGTTGTGCCATACAATAATTGTAGGCTACAAATACTGATTGTCAAGAGCGAAAGTGCCAAGGGAGCAGATTGCGGCTGAGTCACGCACGCCCACGTGGCCTCTCTGTGGCCACGTGGGCGTGCAGGCCAACTCAGGTCGTCCCAGGCCTGTGGGGAGGCGACGCTTGCGCGTCGCCACTCACACTCGGGGTCGACGCTCGTCTCGCAAGCTCGACTGAGCGTCCCCCGAGCCCGCTACGGGGTGAGGGATCGCCCTCACCCCTCCCGCGGCGCCCTGGGCCAGAACGCCGGCACCCGCCGCCGATAAGCCTCGTACACCTCACCAAACCGCTCCGCGAGATGGCGCTCTTCGATGGGCGTGCGCAAGACCAGCAGGGCAAAGGCCCCCAGAATCGCGCCCAGGATCAGCAGATTGGCCGCAAGGAGGCCCGTGCCGACACCACCCGCCAGCGCAGCCAGATAGAACGGATGCCGCACCCACCGGTACGGGCCCTCGGTGACGAGGGTGTGGGCCCGCCGTGTGACCACCGTGTCCGTCAGGTTGTTCCCCAGCGTGTTGAGCGTCCAGAAAAAAAGAGCAGCCCCGCCCACCGCGATGGGCGCCCCGCACCA
>CAXMOH010000324.1:0-6137 GCA_964194855.1 uncultured Hyphomicrobium sp. | reverse complement strand
TTGCGGGCAACTCCGAGCGGGCGACCGCCGACCTGCTGAAGCTCGCCGCGGAGCGCGAGGAGTGCGACCGCGAACGGGCTCGCGTCGGATCGGGCCGCGACGAAGCCCTCGCACGCAAGGAGCAAGCCGACGCGCTCGCGGGCGAGCTCATCCGAAGCCGCGACGAGGCCGCCGCCAGGGGAGAAGAGGCGCGCACCCGGGCAGAGACGGTCACCAGGGAGGTGGAGACCCTCCAGAGCGAGAGCGACAGCCTGGCCGGCCGCCGGGCCTCGCTCGAGGAGATGGTGGACACCCACTCGGCGTTCGACGAGGGCGTGCGGGCGCTTCTGGAAAAGCCCGGGGACCTCGACGTGCGCGGGGTCGTCGCGGACACCCTGGAGACGGCCTCCGAGTACGAGCGTCCCGTCGAGGCCTTCCTCGGGGATCGTCTCCAGGCGGTGTTGGTGCCCGACACCGATCTGGCGCTCAGGGGCATTCGCTGGTTGCAGGCGTCGGGGGCGGGGCGCGGCGCTTTTCTGCCACTCGCCTCCGCTCGCACGAGGAGCGACTGCGGGCCCTTGCGGGCCATCGCCGAGCAGGAACCGAAGGTGCGCGGGCTCTTGTCGGATTTCTACCGCGTCACCGGCCCCCACGCCGACCGCATTGGCGCCTCGCTGCCGGATGCCCTGGTCGTCGAGACGCTCGAGGACGCTCTCGAGATCGTGTCGCGCCGGGGTCCGGTGGCGGTGGCAACCCTCGCCGGGGAGACGCTCCGGGGCGCCATCGTGGAGGGAGGGCGGGGTGTGAAGGGTCTCCTCGCTCCTCGGCGCGAGGTGCGCGAGGTCGCGGTCCGCCAGGAACAGGTCGAGGCGCTCATCCAGGCGGCCAGGGCCACCCAGACAGAGGCGCTCGGGGCTGTCGAGGCCGCGGCCGTCGAGGGTCGGGTGCTGGAAGAGCGCATCCACACGGCCGAGAAGGACCTGGTGGCCGTGCGGCACGATCTGCAGACCGCCGAGGAGGAGGCCTCACGCCTCGACCGCAAGGCCGCCATCCTCGAGACCGAGCGCAGCCAGGCCGAGGAGGAGCGGGGTGCGGCAGCGGTGAGGCTGGCCGAGATCGACCTTTCCCTCGGCGGCGCGGAGGAGGAACGCCAGGAGGGGCACCGGCGCCTCGCCACACTCGCCGACGCCGTCATGGAGGCGCGCCACGCCACCGAGGCGGCCCAGGGCCGACACGCCGAGGCGCTCAGCGCCCTGGCGGCGCTGCGGGAACGACTTGCCGCCGCGGAGAACGAGTGCCGGCGACTGGAGGAGGACCTCACCGAGCTCGCCCGGCGCATCGACGGCGCCCGCACCCGAGCGGCCGAGACCGCCACTCGGCGCGGGGAGCTCGAGCGGGAGCTGGCCGAGGTCGAGGCCCTGCTCTCCGAGGCGCTCCAGGGCCGCGAGCGCGTCACCGCCGACGCGACGGTGGCCGAAGAGAAGGTGCGGGGGATCAGGGAGGAGCTGGAGGGCCGCGAGCAGGGCCTGAAGGAGCGACGCCACGAACGCGACGTGCTGCGCGACGCGCTGAACGAGCTCGAGGTCGGCCGCGCCCGGAACGGATCGGACATGGACCACGTGGCCCGTGAGTGCCACCAGGCGGTGGGACAGACCGCGGCGGAGGCCGCCGCGACGCTCACCGACGAGGACAAGGTCCAGGAGCTCGAAAGCCTGGCGGCCCAGGTCGAGGAGCTGCGGGAGAGGCTCGATCGAATGGGTGCCGTCAACACGCTGGCCGTGGAGCAGGCTGAGGAGCTCGAAGAGCGGCACACGTTCGTGACGGCGCAACGGCAGGACCTCCTCGACTCGATCGCCGAGCTGGACCACGCGGTGAAGAAGATCGACCGGGCCTCCCGGGAGCGCTTCCAGGAGGCCTTCCGGATCATCAACCAGCACTTCGGCGAGACATTCGCCAGGCTCTTTGGCGGTGGCACGGCAGGCCTGTCGCTCATCGACGAGGAAGACCTTCTCGGCAGCGGGATCGACATCATGGCCCAGCCGCCCGGCAAGAGACTGCAGAACGTGCTCCTGCTCTCTGGCGGCGAGAAGGCCCTGACCGCCATCGCTCTCCTCTTTGCCATCTTCCAGTACAAGCCGTCGCCGTTCTGCATCCTCGACGAGGTCGACGCCCCGCTCGACGACGCGAACATCGGCCGCTTCGTCAAGATGCTCGAGAGCCTGAAGGAGCAGACGCAGTTCATCCTCATCACCCACTCCCGCCGCACCATGCAGATCGCCGACCAGCTCTACGGCGTGACCATGGAGGAGCCAGGAGTGTCGAAGCTGGTCAGCGTCAAGTTCACGTAGGGGGCCGCGACAATTTCCGGGCCACAACGCGCCCGTCCCCGGACCCGAAGCGTTTCCCTATAGAGGACGCCTGATTCACTCAGGCGTCATCGGCGCTTCTTGAAAGTCTCAGCGCGAGGGGAGGAGACGGGCGCCTCAATACGACGAGCCCGGGGTGTCGAAGCTGGTCAGCGTCAAGTTCACGTAGGCCGTGTCACTCCCAGGCGTGGGAGAATTGCCGAGGTGAGCCACAGGTGGCATCGTGCGCTTGGCCGGGCGGCCCGGCGGGTCTGGTTCCGGCTCCAGGCCCGGGGGATTCCCCTGGTCTACGGCTCCGCCTACGAGCGCGGCACGTTCGGGGTTCCCCTCGACCCGCTCCGCGGCGAGAAGATTCTGGCCTCCCTCGACGACGCGGGGGTTCTCTCGCGAAAGGCCCTCTGGGCACCGCGTCCCGCCTCCCTCGAGAACCTCCTGCGCGTTCACACTGCGGAGTACCTTCACCAGGTGCAGGAGCCCGAGACGCTGTCCCGCATCTGTGGCGTGTCGATGACGGCGGCGGAAGCAGAGGCCAGCGTCGACCTGCAGCGGCTGATGGCCGGCGGCACCATCCAGGCCACGCGGCTGGCACTCCAGACCGGGGGCGTCACCGCCCATCTGGGGGGCGGGTTTCACCACGCGCTGCCCGAGAAGGGGATGGGCTTCTGCGTCTTCAACGACGTGGCCGTCGCCATCCGCCGGCTCCGTGGCCGGGGTTTCGCCGATCCGATCCTCGTCGTCGATCTCGACGTCCATGACGGAAACGGCACCCGGGCCATCTTCTCGGACGATCCCACCGTGCACACCTACTCGGTCCACAACGAGCACTGGGGGCCAACCGAGGCCGTGGCCTCGACCTCGATCGCACTGGGGGCCGACGTCGACGACACGGGCCTGCTCGGGGTCCTGAGGGACACCCTGCCCCCTCTCGTCGAGTCCTTCCGTCCGGGTCTCGTGGTCTATCTCGCCGGAACCGACGGCGCGGAGGACGACCGGCTCGGGAACTGGCGGCTGAGCGAGCCCGGACTCTTCGAGCGGGACCGGCTCGTGACGAGCCTCGCGCGCCGGAAGAGCCGCCCCTGCCCGCTGGTCGTGCTCCTGGCCGGAGGCTACGGCTCCCACGCCTGGCGATACACCGCGCGCTTCTTGCTCTGGGTCGCTTCGGGACAGGAGCTCGAGCCGCCGCCGGAGCAGGAGCTGACGCTTCAGCGCTTCCGGCGCCTCGGGCAGACGCTGGGCAACGGCGCCGCTCCGGACGATGGTCTGGCTTTCCACCTCACGGAGGAAGATCTGGTCGGCCTCGCACCCGGCGCCTCTGCGGCCCCCCATTTCCTCGGCTATTTCTCGCGACACGCGGTAGAGCTGCTGCTCGAGCGTTCAGGGATCCTGGCCCAGATGAGGTCCAGAGGCTTCCGGAGGCTCCGGGTGGAGCTCGACAATCGGGACGGGCCGGGGCACACGGTCCGCGTCGTCTCCGAGGGCGAGCCGGAGAACGTCCTCATGGAGCTGCGGGCCGAGCGGCGGCGCGGCGTGGTCCCCGACATGGAGGTCATCGCCCTCGAGTGGTTGCTGCTCCAGAACCCGCTCGCGGAGTTTTCCCCCGACCGACCGCGTCTGCCGGGACAGCACCATCCGGGGCTCGGCCTGCTCAGCGACATCATGGGCTGGCTCCTGGTCGTCTGCGAGCAGCATGGGCTCGACGGAGTCTCCTTCACCGCAGCTCACTACCACATCGCCGCGCAGAGCCGTCGCCTCGTGAAGCCACTTCGGCCTGCAGACGAGGCACGCATGCGTGCGCTGGCGGAGGTCCTCGAGAGCCTGAGCCTCGCCGAGGCCACGAGAGCCGTGGCCGACGGGCGGGTGAGCGACGCCTCCTCGGGGACGCCCGTGCCCTGGACACCGGTCTCGACCCTGCTGCCCGTTTCCGAGCGAGCCAGGGACCTGGTGAGCGGACTCGACTACGAGAGAGCCGTCGAGCGTGAGAGGAGCCACCTCGATCTGCGCCTCGAACCAGCCCCCGCCCCGACGGGACCATAAATCGACGGAAGGCCCCCCGCGCCGGAGCCGACACGGATAGAATTGGGGTTTCGCACACCCTGGTCGGAGCCTGATGAGGAGGTCTCACGTGACACGCATCCCCGTTGGAGTGCTCGGCGCCACCGGCGCCGTGGGCCAGCGTTTCGTGCAGCTGCTCGCTGCCCATCCCTGGTTCGAGGTGACCGAGGTCGTCGCCTCGGATCGCTCCGCCGGCAAGCCCTACCGCGAGGCCGCCCGCTGGAAGCTCGCAGGTGAGATCCCGGCGGGAGTCGCGGATCGCATCGTCGGCTCGCTCGGGAAGCCCCTGGCATCGAAGCTGCTCTTCTCCGGGCTCGACTCCTCGGTGGCGGGCGAGGCCGAAGAGAAGCTCGCCTCGGAGGGGCACGCCGTCATCTCCAACTCGCGCAACCATCGTCACGACGACGACGTGCCGATGCTCATCCCCGAGGTGAACGCGGATCATCTCGGAGCGCTCGAGGTGCAGCGCCGTCGGACCGGCGGCGGCTACATCGTGACCAACCCGAACTGCGTGGTCGTCGGTCTCGTCATGGTGCTCGCGCCGCTGCACCGGGCCTATGGAATCGAGTCCGTGGCCGTGGCGACCCTGCAGGCCCTCTCCGGCGCCGGCTACCCGGGTGTCTCCTCCTTCGACCTCACCGATAACATCCTCCCGTACATCGGGGGCGGCGAAGAAGAGAAGATCGAGACCGAGCCTCTCAAGATCCTCGGGAGCTGGGACGGCAAGGCCTTCGAGGACGCAACCCTCCCCATCTCCGCGTCCGTCCATCGCGTCGGGGTGATGGACGGGCACACGATGGCGCTGTTTCTCAATCTGAAGAAGAAGGCCTCACCGGAGGAGGCCAGGGCGACGCTGGACAGCTTCCGGGGCGAGCCCCAGGAGCGCGGCCTTCCGTCCGCTCCTCGCCAGCCGATCCACGTCCTCGAGGCCCCGGATCGCCCCCAGCCACGGCTCGACCGGGACCGGGAGGGCGGCATGGCGGTGTCGGTGGGTCGGGTGCGCGCCGATCGCACGTTCGACCTCCGTCTCGAGGCCCTCACGCACAACACGATCCGCGGCGCGGCCGGCGCCGCCATCCTGAACGCCGAGCTGCTTCACGCCAGGGGGCTTCTGCCGGACGCCTGAGACGCCGCCGGAATGAGCGGGCCGGCGCCGCCTTGAAAAGCGTCGCGGGGCCGGGGATGCTGGGGTCCGGATGGAACGCCCCGTCACGGCCCTCCTGGGTCCCACCAACACCGGCAAGACGTACCTGGCCATCGAACGGATGCTGGCCCACCCCACGGGGATGGTGGGCTTCCCGCTGCGACTGCTCGCCCGGGAGAACTACGACCGCGTGGCCGCGCTCAAGGGGCCCGAGGCGGTGGCGCTCATCACCGGGGAAGAGCGCATCGTCCCGAAGCGACCGGCCTACTTCATCTGCACGGTCGAGGCCATGCCCCTCGAGCACCGGGCGGACTTCCTGGCCGTGGACGAGGTGCAGCTCGCAGCCGACCGCGAGCGGGGGCACGTCTTCACGAGCCGCATCCTCGGCGCCCGAGGGCGGCTCGAGACGTGGTTGATCGGCGCGGAGACGATCCGCCCGATCCTCGAGCGCCTCGTGGGTCTGCAACAGGAGCTTGCGGGTCTCTCTGGAGAGTATGGAGGGCACACTGTCCGGATCCTCATCGCTCTTCAGAAGCGTTTGGGTGAAGTAGGTCAACAGGCTCGCTCGAGCATCGGAGCCATCGACCAACGCCTCG
>CAXMOH010000323.1:0-5642 GCA_964194855.1 uncultured Hyphomicrobium sp. | reverse complement strand
GTGGGCCTCGCCGTGGACCCGGTGGATCCGCGGAGTGTCTGGCTCCACCACAAGACGACCCGAAGAGAGATCTACGACGCGGCCCGGGCTTCACGGCCGGACTGCGACGACGTGCTCCTGTGGAACACCCGGGGGGAGCTGACGGAGTCGAGCATAGCCAACGTCCTGGTCGAGCGGGACGACGGTCGGCTGACCCCGCCGGTCTCTTCCGGCCTTTTGGCGGGCGTCGAGCGGGCGGTGCTGCTGGCCGACGGACGCGCTCGCGAGGAGGTCGTGCCGGTCTCCGATCTGCGCCGGGGGCAGCGTCTCTGGCTGGCCAACTCGGTCCGCGGGGAGTACGAGGCCGAATACGTCGGATGACAGCCGAGTCGTGCCGGCTCCGGCCAGCCCCAGCGGGCTCGCCCCCCCGGCTTGACCGGTGCGAAAGGCGGCCCTAGCCTGAAGCCGCAGCGGTCCTCGAGGTGACCTCAATGCGCAAGCTGGTCGAGTGTGTCCCCAACTTCTCGGAAGGGCGTGATCCGGCGGTGATCGAGGCGATTGCGGCCGCCGTCCGCGCCACAGAGGGGTGCACGCTCCTCGACGTCGACCCGGGACGCTCGACGAACCGCACCGTCTACACCTTCGTCGGCTCGCCCGAAGCCGTCGTGGAGGGCGCGCTGGCCGCCGCGCGGGTGGCTCGAGACCGAATCGACATGCGGACGCAGACGGGCGAGCACCCACGGGTCGGGGCCATGGACGTGTGTCCCTTCGTGCCGGTCTCCGGCGTGACCATGGACGACTGCGTGGGCCTGGCGAACGCCTTTGGCGAGCGCGTGGCGGCGGAGCTCGGGGTGCCCGTCTACCTCTCCGGCCACGCCGCAAGGGCCGACCACCGCCGGTCGCTGCGGCAGATCCGGGCCGGGGAGTACGAGGGCCTCGGCGAGAGGATCGGAACCTCGGAGTGGGCGCCCGACTTCGGCCCCGGCGAGCTCGTGCCGGAGTGGGGCGCGACCTGCACTGGAGCACGGGACTTCCTCATCGCCTACAACGTCAACATCCTGGGCACCAAAGAGCAGGCGCACCGGATCGCCCTGGACGTCCGCGAGCAGGGACGCGGCCCCGACCACCCGGGACGCCTCGAGGCCGTGCGCGCCATCGGGTGGTGGGTGGACGAATACGACCTGGCGCAGGTGTCGATCAACCTCGAGGACTTCAAGACGACCCCACCCCACGTGGCATTCGAGGCCTGCGCGGAGAAGGCCCGGGAGCTCAAGCTCGCCGTGGCCGGCTCCGAGCTCGTCGGCCTCATCCCCCTCGCGGCCGTGCTCCTGGCGGCCGAGCACTATATGAAGAAGGAGAACCTCTTCCTCCTCGACGAGCGACAGAAGATCCGGCTGGTCGTGGAGAGGCTGGGGCTGTCCTCGGTGCAGCCCTTCGTGCCCGACAAGCGCATCATCGAGTACATGATCCCCCGGGAGGACGAAGAGCCCCTCGCCGCCATGAGCGTGCGGTCGTTCGTCGAGCTCGTGGGCGCCAGGACGTCGGCCCCGGGCGGGGGCTCGGCGTCGGCCTTGATTGCCGCGGTGGGCGCGGCCCTCGGCGCCATGGTCGGCTGGATGACGTACGGGAAGCGGAAGTTCGAGAGCCAGGACGCCACGATGCGGCGCCTCATACCCCCGTTGGACGAGGCCATGAAGAGCCTCCTGCCGATGATCGATCGCGACACTCGGGCCTTCGACGGCTACATGGAGGCCCTCGGCATGCCGAAGGAGACCGAGAAGGAGAAGGCGACCCGGGACCGGGCCATGCAGGAGGGGCTGAAGGCCGCCGTGCAGGTGCCCCTCGACGTCATGCGCATCGGCGACCGGTCCTGGGACGCCATGGTGGAGATGGCCGCCCACGGCAACATCGCCTCCCGCTCCGATCTCGAGGTGGCCGCGAAGGCTCTCGAGGCCGGCGTCTGGGGCGCGTCGCGGAACGTGGCCATCAATCTCCCCGGGATCGAGGACGAGGCCTATCGGAAAGAGACCGGCACCGAGTCGGAGTCCCTCGCCGCCCGCGCCGCCGCGAAGCGCGACGAGGTGCTCGCGGTCCTGGCCGCGCGTCGGGTCTGAGCGGCGTGAACCGCAGCACCTTCCGCATCCCGAAGATGGACTGCGCCGCCGAGGAGCAGCTCGTGCGGATGGCCCTGGACGGGATGAACGAGGTCCGGGGGCTCTCGTTCGACCTGCCGGCCCGAACGCTGTGCGTGTGGCACGAGGGCGAGGCCCATCTCGTCACCCGAAAGCTCGACCCGCTCGCCCTCGGCGCGGTCCTCTCCGAGACGGAGGAGGCGCAGCAGCCTCCCCCCGAAGCCGGGACGGCTGCCGACGACGCGACAGAGGCGCGAACGCTTTGGATTCTCCTGGCGATCAACGCCGCCATGTTCGTGGTCGAGCTCGTGGCGGGCTGGCTTGCGGAGTCGACGGGCCTGATCGCCGATTCCCTGGACATGCTCGCCGATGCCACCGTCTACGGGGTCGCTCTCTACGCGGTGGGCCGGTCCGTGGACCTCAAGCGTCGAGCCGCGCACCTCACCGGCTGGCTCCAGGTCGCTCTCGCCCTCGGAGTGCTCGGCGAGGTCCTCCGACGAGCGGTGCTCGGGAGCGTCCCCGAGGCCCCGACGATGATGGGGGTCTCGCTTCTCGCCCTCGCCGCCAACGTCACGTGCCTTCTCCTGATCGCGGGACGCCGCCACTACGGCGTCCACATGATGGCGGTCTTCATCTGCTCTGCGAACGACGTGATCGCGAACGCGGGCGTGATCGTCGCCGGCGCCCTCGTGGGGTGGACGGGCTCCAACGTGCCGGACCTCGTCATCGGGGCAGGCATCGGCATCGTCGTCCTGATCGGCGGGCTCCGGATCCTGCGGCTGCGCTAGTCCAACAGCGCCTCGAAGCGGGGCTCGCCCCTCAGTCGCTCGAGCTCGGGCTCGTTCCGCGCCCGGGCGATGGTCAGGGCGCGGCGGCCGGCGGCCGCGCGTTCGAGGGAGGCGAGGGCCTCCTCGGTCATCCCGAGCTGGGAGTAGGTGCACGCGGCGTAGTAGCGGGTGAAGGGATCGTCCGCTCCGAGCCGGAGGCGGGCCTCGAACGCAGTGCGCGCGGTCTCGAGCGCCGCGCGGGCGGGCTCGGCCTCGCCCAGCCGGCCGCGTGCCCCGCCGAGCCTCAGGTGCAGCTCGATCTTGATGCGGCTGCGCAGCGCGTGGTCCACGCGCTGGAGGAAGGCCAGCTCGCGCTGGAACTGCTCGACGGCCTCGGCGTCGCGTCCCTGCAGCGCTGCCAGGTGACCGAGCCGCATGTGGGAGCCCACGATGACGTAGCCCTCCCGGCCCGAGAGGAGCGATTCTTGAAGCTGGGCCGCGCGTCGGGCCACCTCTTCTCCGCGGACGAAGCTCCGGTCGAGGGCGAGGCAGTGGGCGAGCTGGAGCGCGAACCAGCCGCCCTGGGGCTCCCGCTCGAGGGCCTTCTCGAAGTACACGGCGGCTTCGGGGAAGAGGCCCTTGCCGATGAAGATGGCCCGCCCCATCGACGCGAGAACGCCGGCATCCTCCGGAGCCAGCTCGAGGGCCCGCTCGACGGCGGCGAAGCCTTCCTCGTCCCGGCCGAGGCCCATGAGGGCCGACCCCATCAGACGCCACGCCTGGGCCGAGCCCGGCTGGAGCTCCAGCGCCCGGCGGAAGGCCACGAGGGCTCGCTCGCTCAGCTCGGGGAGGACCAGGTAGTCGGCCTTCGTGTGGAGGGCGGAGGCCAGCGCAACGAGCGCCCGTCCGTAGGTCGGATCGAGGGCCACCGCACGCTCGAAAAGCAGGATCGCACGGTCGAGGGACTCGTAGCTCTCGAGCTGAAAGTTGATCACGCCACGCGAGTAGGCCTCGTAGGCCTCGACGACGTGGGTTTCTTCGCCCTCGTTGCCCGCGGGTACGCTCACGCGCAAGCCGGAAGCGAGGTCGCGCACGATGCGGTCCTGAAGCGAGAAGATGTCGTCCAGGGGTCCGTCCAGCTTGACCGTCTTCAGAACCCGACCGCTCTCGATGTCGGCCAGCCGCGCGGTCACCCGAACCGTGTCGCCGGCTCTCTGGAACCCCCCCGACAAAACGAAGCGCGTCCCCAGCTCCCGCCCGACCTGCGCAGCCAGGGTCTCGTCGACCTCTCCCTCCTCCGCCCCCGCGTGGCGCATCGCCTCGCGCACACGAGCCGGGGCGACCACCGCGAGCCCCGGCAGCTCGCGCAGGTCGGACATCACGGTCTCCGCGAGTCCCGTGCCGAGCCAGTCGTCCTCGCCCTGGCCCGAGATGTTGGAGAACCCGAGGACGGCTACGGCCTGGGCCAGCTCGGCCCGAGGCAGGGCGGGTGCGCCTCGCCGCAGCGCCGCGACCCTCTCGCGCACCTTGGCCATCGAGGCTGGACGAAGGCTTGGCTCCTTTGCAAGCATCTCCTGCACCAACGCCTCGACCTGGGGCGCACGAGAGTCGTCGTTTCCGGCGGGCAGGGATGGCGGGGGCCGATGCAGCACGGCGTCGAGGATCTGCACCGCGTTCTTGCCGTGAAAAGCCGCTTCACCGGCGACGAGCTCGTAGAGGAGCGCTCCCAGGGAGTACACGTCGGCCCGCGGGTCGACCGTCTTTCCCAGTGCCTGCTCCGGAGACATGTACGCCAGCGTCCCGAGCAGCGCCCCCCCCGACCGGGCAGCGTCTCGGCTCCACGTCGAGCCGTCCGGAGTGCCGAACACGTGCTGCTTGGCGAGACCGAAGTCCAGGATCTTGAGGCGGCCGTCGGCGGTCACCATGACGTTGGAGGGTTTGATGTCACGGTGCACGATGCCGCGGGCGTGGGCCTCGCCCAGAGCTTCCGCGAGGGCGTCCACCATGTCGAGGGCTCTCTCCACCGACGGTGGCTGCTTCCGTGCGTACTCCGCCAGGGTCTCTCCTGCCACGTACTCCATGGCGATGAAGCGGATCGGGCCGTTTTCCCCTTCGACCTCGTCGATCTCGTAGATGACGGCGATGCCCGGGTGGGTGAGGGCGGCGGCGGCCCTCGCTTCGCGCAGAAGCCGAGCGTGAGCCTGCTCGTCCGTCTGCACGTCGTCCCGCAGAGTCTTCAGGGCCACCGTGCGGTGCAGCCGGACGTCCTCGGCGAGATACACCTCACCCATCCCGCCCACTCCGAGCCGCTCGAGGACGCGGTACCGCCCGATGGTCGTGCCGATCACAAGAGGTCCATTATGGACCCCGGGGGGTGGCGGAGAGGTCCGCTGGTCAGGGGGGCGGCGGTCGCTGCCCCAGCGCGGCGGCGATGATGCTGCGCGCCTCCTCCTGGATCCGCTCGAGGTGCTTGCGATCCCGGAAGCTTTCCGCGTAGAGCTTGTAGACGTCCTCGGTGCCCGAGGGGCGAGCGGCGAACCAGCCGTGCTCGGTCACGACCTTGAGGCCGCCGATGGGCGCGTCGTTCCCCGGCGCGCGGGTGAGCTTGGCGACGATCCGATCGCCGGCGAGGGTCTCCGTGGTCACCGCCTCGGGGGAGAGCTTCGCGAGGGCGGCCCTCTGGTCGCGAGTGGCAGGGGCATCGATCCGCTCGTACACCGGGCTCCCGAACCGCCCCTCCAATTCGTTGTACATCTCGCCAGGG
>CAXMOH010000322.1:0-4204 GCA_964194855.1 uncultured Hyphomicrobium sp. | reverse complement strand
CTCGTGGAACGCCGTGTGACGTGCTTCGAGGGCTTGGAGGAACATCTCCCAGCTGCTCACCGCGACGGAGGAGGCTTTCTCCAGGCGCTCCACCCAGGCATTCCACGAAGCCACGTCCTCGACAGACAGGGCCTTGTCCGGCCGCCACGTGGGGTAGACCCGGGTCTCGGGCTCCTCCCGGGCCCCCAGGGTTGCGTGGGGCTCGAGGCTGTCCGTCGGGTCGTCGGTCGTGCAGACGACCGCGACCTTGAACTGCCGCAGCAGGCCCAGCGCCGTGAAGTCGGCCTCGCCGAGGCGCTCGTTGCACCGGTCGTAGATGGCCGTGGCGGTCGCCGGGGAGAGTGGCGCTTCGATCCCGAACGGCCGGAGGAGCTCCATGGCCGTCCAGTGGGAGAGCGGGTTCCCCAGGGTTTCGGGAACCGTTCGGGCCCAGGCCTCGAACTTCTCCCGGTCGGGAGCGTCGCCCGAGCAGAGCCGCTCGGGGATCCCGTTCGCGCGCATGGCCCGCCACTTGTAGTGGTCACCGTCGAGCCAGATCTCGGTGATCGAGCGGAACCGGTGGTCCGTGGCCATGGCCTCGGGCGAGAGGTGGCAGTGGTAGTCGATGATGGGGAGATCTTCCGCGACGCCGTGGAAGAGCTCCCGGGCGACCTCGGTCTCCAGGAGGAAGTCGTCTTGGATGAAGGAGGGCATGGTCGACCTCTATTTGATGAGACCCAGGACGTCGCGGGGGAGCCACAGGCTCAGCGCAGGAATATACGACACGGCGAGCAGCGCCAGCACCATGGCGACGAAGAACGGCACGAGCGGCTTGACGAGCTGTCCGATGTCCAGCTTCGCCAGCGCGCATCCGATGAAGAGCACGGTCCCCACCGGAGGGGTGCACAGCCCGATGCACAGGTTGAAGACGATGATCACGCCGAACTGGTACTTCATCTCCTCCGGCGTCACACCGAATGCCGGGGCCAGCGATGTGACCACCGGCAGGAAGATGGGCGTGAAGATCAGCACCCCGGGGGTCATGTCCATGAACGTGCCCACCGCCAGCAGGATGATGTTGATGAGCAGGAGGATGACGTACGGGTTCTCGCTCACTCCCCGAATGAAGGTGTCGATGAGCTGGGGCACGTCCGCGTAGGCAAAGATCCAGGCCATCGCCATCGAGGTCCCAATCAGCAGGAACACCATGCCGGTGGTGGCCGCGGTCTCGAGGAGGACGTTCGGGATGTGGCGCCACTGCATCTCGCCGTACCCCAGCGCCAGGACGAGGGCGTAGAAGACAGCCACCGCCGAGGCTTCGGTGGCGGTGAAGAGACCGCTGACGATCCCGCCCATGACGAGGACCAGGAGCCCCAGCGTGGGCAGCACGCGGACCGAAGCCCGGGTGAGCTCGCCGAGGCCCGGGCGCGGCTGCCGGGCCCCGAGGCCCTGGCGGCGGGCGAGTGTCCCGGCGACGACCACGAGGGCGAGCCCGAGCAGCATCCCCGGCAGGTACCCCGCCACGAAGAGCGCGCTGATCGAGACGCCCCCGGCCACCATGGCGTACACGATGAAGACGTTGCTCGGCGGGATGAGAAGCCCGGTGGTGGCCGCGGTCACGGTGAGAGCCGTGGCGTACTCGCGAGGGTAGCCTTCCCGTTCCATGGCCGGGATCATGAAGCTGCCGATCCCCGACGCCGCCGCGGCCGCCGAGCCCGACACGGCGCCGAACATCATGTTGCCCATCACGTTGGTGAGGGCGATTCCGCCCGGGAGGAAACCGACGCTCACCCGGGCGAAGTCCAGGAGCCGGCGGGCGACCCCTCCGGTGGCGAGGAGCTTGCCTGCCAGGATGAAGAAGGGGATGGCGAGGAGCGGGAAGCTGGTGACGCTCATCCCCACCCGCTGGGCGATGGTCATTGCGGCCGGGTCGGCGGGAAGGCTGCACAGCATGGCCGCCAACGAGCTCAGCCCGATGCAGAAGGCCACCGGCACCCTCAGGAAGAGCAGGAAGATGAAGACGCCGGCCAGAACGGCGATGGTCATGGCCCCTCCTCGGCGGGTGCTCGGAGCGCAGCCAGCAGCGTCTCGATGGCGAACAGGGCGAGGAGGATCCCCGCCACCGGGACCACGGAGTAGACGAGGGCCATGGGCCAGCCCAGCGCCGCCGTGAGCTGATCGAGCTCCCCGGTCATGAGCACCAGGCGGCAGCCGCCGTAGATCAAGACGACGATGGCGAAGAGGGCGACGAGGCCGGAGCCGAGGACGTCCGCCCCTCGCCTGAGCCGCGGCCCGAGCTGCCGATACACCAGGTCGAGGCCGGGGTGTCCGCCCTGACGGAGCACCCAGGCCGCGCCCAGGAGCGCCACCCACGAGAGCTGGAACCCGGCCAGCTCCTCGGTCCATCGACTCGGCTGAATGAAGACGGGCCAGTCCATGGCGAGACACAGCCGGGCGAGGAGCCGCGACGACACCTGCCAACCCACGGTGAGAGCCATGACGCCCACGAGCGCGACGAGGACCCGTCCGAGGGCGCCGTGGATGGCATCGCAGACCCGGGTCACGACGCGCCTCCCCGGGGCTCAGGCGGTGCCCCCACGGCCCGGATACGCCCCACGAGGTCCCGAATCTCGGGCACCGCGAACTCGTCGTCGTCGTACATGGGCGCGGTGCGGGCCCGGAAGGCGTCTCGATCGACGTCACGCACGACCTCGACGCCGGCCTCTTCGATGATCCCGAGCATCTCCGTTTCGGCCTCGGCCCAGAGCTGCCTCTGATGCCGGGACGCCGCGTCGGCGGAGGTCTGGAGCCAGGACCGCTCCTCGGACGAGAGGCGGCTCCAGGCGTCGACGCTGACGATGAGGATATCGGGCACGATCGTGTGTTCGGTGAGTGCGTAGGCCGCGGTCACCTCGTACTGGCGTGTGGTGTAGAGCGACGGAGGGTTGTTCTCGGCGCCATCCACGGTCCCCGTGTCCAGGGCCGTGTAGAGCTCGCCGAAGGGGATCGGGATGGGCTTTGCACCGAGGAGCTCCACGAGACGCACGGCGGTGCGGCTGCGCTGGACGCGGATCGAGAGGCCGTCCAGATCCTCCGGCCGACGCACCACGACGTTGCGCTTCCGGCTGATGTAGAAGCTTCGCGCCCCCGCGTCGAAGTAGCACAGCCCCTTGAGGCGATACGGGATCGACGCATCGAGCAGCTCCCGGCCGATCGGGCCGTCGGCCACCTGCCAGAAGTGCTCGCGGTCCCTGAACAGGTAGGGAAGCGAAAACACTTTGATCAGTGGGGAGAAGTTTTCGAGGGGTGCGGTCGAGACCTTGGTCATGGCCAGGCTGCCGATCTGGAGGAGCTCGATCAGGTCCCTCTCGGGGCCGAGCTGTCCGTCGGCGTAGATCTCGATCCTCAGGCGACCGTCGGACCTCCGCTCCAGATCGGCGCCCATGAACTCCATGCCCTTGTGGACGGGGTGATCGCGGTTGAGGCTGTGGGAGAGGCGCAGGACCCGTCCGCCGGCCTCGGGAGACGTCGCGCCCAGCCACAGGCCCCAGGCCACGAGGGCCATGGGTGCGGCAAACGCCAGAGTGGTCGCGCCACGGACCAGGGTCGCCTTCATCAAGTGGGGCTCACTGGTTCACGCCGCTGGCGAGAAAGCCGCCGTCGATGGCGATCACCTCGCCGTTGACGAAGCTCGCGGCCTCCGAGCTGAGGAAGATCGTCGCCCCGACACACTCCTCGACCTGACCGAACCGTCCGAGCGGCGTTCGCAGCTTCAGCTCGCGTCCGCGCTCGGTCCCGTCGAGGAGCGAGGCGTTCAGAGGCGTGCGGAAGACACCCGGGGCGATGGCGTTCACGTTCACGCCCTTCCGGCCCCACTCGATGGCCAGCGCTTTGGTGAGCCCGACGACTCCGGCCTTGCTCGCGGTGTAGGAGGCGACCTCGAAGAAGGCGACGTAGGACGTCAGCGAGGCCACGTTGACGATGCGTCCCCACCCCTGGGCGAGCATCGGGGGAGCGAAGACCTGGCAGGCACGAAGCGTCCCGGTGAGGTTGATGTCCAGGATGGAGCTCCACTCCTCCTCGGTCAGCTCGAGCGCGGGCGTCCTCTTGATGCGGCCGGCGCAGTTGACGAGTACGTCGATCCTGCCGAGGCCCTCGACCACCGCGTCGCGCGTGGCCTCGAGCGAGCCACGGTCGGTGACATCCGTCGTCAGGCGCAGGGTCC
>CAXMOH010000321.1:0-4951 GCA_964194855.1 uncultured Hyphomicrobium sp. | reverse complement strand
CTGGATGAGATCCGGGCCATGGCCCGGGGGCGTCCGGTCGACCTCAGCATCGCGCCGTTCGTGTTCCGTCTGCTCACTTCGGTGAACGGGACGCCGAATCACGAAGTGGTGAGCCTGCACTGGCTTCCCCTGGCGCGGCTGCTCGACGGGGAGTGCCGCTCCACGATGGAGTACGAGCACGAGGGCACGACCCTCGAAGCGCCTTGTCTTCGCATCGACGAGCTGGTGATCTGGGGCCTGACGTACCGGATGTTCGACAATCTCCGGCAGCTGGTCGAAGCGGCGGCGGCAGGGCCACCGACCGCAGGAGGGGAGCGCACCGCGAAGCCATGAGCGATCTCGTCCGTCTTGTCGACCACCCGATCGACGTCGCCAGTCTCCTCGAGACCTCGCCGGGGGACGGAGCCGCGTGCCTCTTCGTCGGCGTGGTCCGGAACGAGAACGCTGGCCGACAGGTCGAGCGTCTGGAGTACGAGGCCTACGAAGAGATGGCGGTGCCACTCATGAAGGAGATCGCCGCGGAGACGAAGCGGCGCTTCCCCGTCACCGAGGTGCGCCTCGTGCACCGAGTGGGCCGTCTCGCGATCGGAGAGACCAGCGTCGCCGTGGCGGTGGCGTCTCCGCACCGGGCCGAGGCGTTCGAGGCCTGCCGCTTTGCGATCGACGAGCTGAAGGCCACCGTGCCGATCTGGAAGAAGGAGTACTACGCGGACGGCACGGCGTGGCTCGAGGGACCGGGCTCGGGCTAGGAGCCCTTGCGCCGTCCCCGCCGAGCAGCGCGACCCGAGCTCTCCCGGTTGAGGTCGGACACGGGAAGGACACCGGCCGAGATCAACGGCTCGCACTCGACGGCGGGCAGGGGCGGACTCCAGAGGAAGCCCTGGACCTCGTCGCAGCCCAGCGAGCGCAAGAGAGTCACCTGGGCCTCCGTCTCCACTCCCTGGGCCACGACCCGCAGCCCCAGGCTGTGGGCCACTGCGATCACCGCCGTCACCAGCGAGGCGTCGTCGGGGTCGGTGGTGGCGCCCCGCACGAACGACAGGTCGATCTTCAGCGCATCCACCGGCAACCGCCGCAGGTGGGCGAGAGAGGAAAACCCCGTCCCGAATCCGTCGATGGCCAGGTGGACCCCGATGTCGCGGAGCGCGCGCAGGGTGCCGATGGCCCGATCGATGTTCTGCATCGCGTAGCCTTCGGGAATCTCCAGGTGCAAGGTGTCCGGCTCGAGCCCGCTTCCGGCGAGGGCTTTCTCCACGTTGACCACGAGGTCGGTCTGCTGGAGCTCGTACGCAGACATGTTCACCATCATGCGGAGCTTCGGCGAGCCGCGTCGTTGCCACTCGCGAGCCTGCTGGCAGGCGGCGTCGAGTGCCCACGATCCCACCGCCAGGAGGACGCCCGTGAAGTCCGCCAGGGCGATGAAGTCCTTTGGCATCACGAGGCCCACCTCGGGGCGCTGCCACCGCAGGAGCGCTTCCACACCCACCACCTTCCCGGTCGCGAGCTCCAGGCAGGGTTGGTAGTAGAGCGTCATCTCCTGCTTCTCCAGGGCCTGGCGGAGAGCCTCCTCGAGCGTGCGCCGTTCGAGGACTTTCTCCGCCATGGCCGGCGAGAAGAGCTGGAAGTTGTCGCGCCCCTGCTCCTTGGCGCGGTACATCGCGGTGTCGGCGCTGCGGAGGAGCGCCTCCTCGCTCTCCCCGTCCTCCGGATAGAGGGCCACACCGCCGCTCGAGGTCACGCGCACGTCGTGGCCGTCGACCGGGAAGGGCTGCCGCAGGGCGTCGGAGAGCTTCCGCGAGATCATGGCGACGTCCTCGGCGTAGTGGATCCCGGGCAGGAGGAGCGTGAACTCGTCCCCCGCGCGTCGCGCCACCGTGTCGCCTTCGCGGACGCACGTGGTCAGGCGCCGGGCCACGGCTTTCAGGAGCTCGTCGCCGGCCGCATGACCCAGCGTGTCGTTGATCTGCTTGAAACGGTCGAGGTCGACGAAGATCACGGCCAGCCGATGACGATACCGATGAGCCTGCGCCAGGGCTATGGCGAGTCGGTCGTCGAAGAGGCGCCTGTTGGGGAGACCCGTGAGCGGGTCACGGTAGACCAGCTCCTTCATCTGCGTCTCGATCCGTTCTTCCTCCGTGCGGTCGCTCAGCACGAGGGCCACCCTGCCACCGGCGAGTGGTGTAAAGACGACCTCTTCGGGAAAGGTCAGCCCATCGTGGCGCCTCCCGGTGGCGTCCCCCCGCCACTGGCTCCCCTTCCGGGCTGCAGCGAGCCCATCGGGCTGCAGCCGGTCCGCCTCCTCCGGCTCGAAGAGCTCCCGCCAGGATCGACCCTCGAGGGCCGAAGCCGAGGACCATCCGTGCAGCTCGGCACAGGCGTCGTTGAGAAAACAAAGGGTCCCCGTCTTGTCGAGCACCGCGACTCCCTGCGGTATCGTCCGCAGCAGCACGAGGGCCTCGTCGCGGTTCAGCTCGTGGTCGCCGTCGTCGCTGCCCATCGCTTCCTTCCCGTCAGCCTCCGAGCTGGAACATCGATCGGCTGCGGGTCGAAACGCCTTCGTCGAGGCGGTGCCCTGTGGGCTTGAGGCCCACCGCTTTCACGAGGATCCGTGACACCTCGTCGGCGCCGCCGCCGTTGCGCAAAGCCTTCTTGACGTCCAGCTCGTCGTCGTTCAGGAGGCAGAGGTGGAATTTTCCGTCCGCGGTCAGGCGCATGCGGTTGCACGAGCCGCAGTAGGGCTCGCTCACCGGGGAGATGAACCCGACCACGCCGCGGCCGTCCTCGAAGCGGAAATTGCGGGCCTCGTCGGACAGGTTCGTGCTCTCCACGGGAACGAGAGGCCCCAGCTCCGCCTCGATCCGGCGCCGTGTCTCGGCGGAGGGCACGAACTGCGACAGAGCCACGTGGGCCGCCTCTCCGCCACCGAGGGGCATCAGCTCGATGAAGCGGACGTGCCAGTCCCGCTCGAGGGCGCGCCGGGCCAGATCCACGACGTCCATGTCGTTGTAGTCCCGTGTGACGGTGCAGTTGATCTTTATGGGGAGGAGGCCCGCCTCCTCGGAGGCCGCGATCCCCGCCTCGATCTCCTCGAGCGTCCCGAAGCGCATCAGCTTCGTGAGTCGCTCCGGGTGCAGCGTATCCAGGTGGATGTTCAGCCTCCTGAGCCCGGCCTCTTTCAACGGTCGCGCGAGCCGCGGCAGGAGGATGGCATTCGTCGTCATCGCCAGGTCCTCGACGCCGGGCACGGCGCCGATTCGCCGCGTCACGTCCAGGATGTCGGGCCGAAGGGTCGGCTCGCCGCCGGTCAGGCGGAACTTGTGGAAACCCACGCCAACCGCCGCGCGCACCACCATCTCGATCTCGGCCGCCGTCAGAAGCTCCGGTGACGGAATGAAGCTCAACCCCCGCAGCGGCATGCAGTAGACACACCTCAGGTTGCAGTGGTCGATGAGAGACAGCCGAAGGTAGTTGATCTCCCGTCCGAAGCGATCGCGTGGCACGGAGGCCTCCTTTTCCCGCAGTCTACTCTCGATTGACTCTCGTGTCGGTTTGGTGCCACATGTCGGTGTGCGGATCCGAGTCCGGCTCTTCGCCACGATCCGGGAGGCCGTCGGGCGGGCCGAGGTCGAGCTCGATCTCCCCGGGGGGGCGTCCGCGGAGGACGCCTGGCAGGCGCTCGTGCGGACGTGCCCGGCGCTTGCCCCCAGGCGGCAAAGCCTCGCCGCATCGGTGAACCGCTGCTACGCCCCGTTCGAGACGGTCCTCGACGACGGCGACGAAGTGGCCTTCATCCCGCCGGTGAGCGGGGGCTAGATCAGCCGATACCCGGCGCCCCGTACCGTCAGGAGGTGCTCCGGTGATCGAGGATCGTCCCCGAGATGGCGCCTGAGGCGCATGACGAAGTTGTCGACGGCCCGGGTCTCGGTGTCGGGGTCCAGGTTCCAGACCTTCTCGAGGATCTCGCCCTTGCTCACCACCTCGCCCCGCCGGGAGACGAGCAGCTTCAGCAGCATCGCCTCGAGAAGCGTCAGCCGGAAGGTCTCGCCGTCGCGCCGGATCTCGAAGCTCCGGAAGTCCACTGCCGCCTCGCCGATGCGAACGCTCTGGGAGGGACCGCCGCCGCCGCGGGTCCAGTCTCTCCGTCGAATGAGGCCCTTGACGCGCGCCAGGAGAACCGGCAGATCGAAAGGCTTGGAAAGGTAGTCGTCCGCCCCCGACTCCAGCCCCTGAACCACGTCCTCGGGTAGGTTCCTGGCGGTCAGCATCAGCACCGGGGTGAAGTTTCCGGCCCGGCGCATGCGCTCGACGACCTGGAAGCCGTCGAGACCCGGGAGCATGACGTCCAGGAGGACGAGATCGAGGCCCCGGGGCGTCGGCTCCGGGGCGCGGGGGGGCTCCTCGAGTTCCGGTGCAAGCCGGGCCGCCGCCGTGAGGCCGTCTCCAATCGTCTCGACGGCGAAACCCTCGAGCTCGAGGTTGAAGCGGATGCCCTCGGCCAGGTGCTCCTCGTCTTCGACAACCAGGACATTAGCCAAGGTGGGCTTTCCTGGGCGCCACTGGTTCGGCATCGGCATCGGCATCGAGGGCGCTTTCGGTCGCGGCCTCGGCTGCTACTTCTGCTTCGTCCAGGAGCCTAGGCAGGGTGATGGTGAACGTCGAGCCCTGGTCGGGGCCCGGGCTGTCCGCGGTGATCGCACCCTTGTGACCCTTGACGACAGAGCGGACGATGAACAGCCCGAGCCCGGTTCCGGTGCGGCTCCGCCGCACCTCGGATCCAATCCTGTAGAACCGCGTAAAGATGAAGGGCAGCTGGGTGCGGCTGAAGCCCATGCCGTGGTCGCGCACGAGCAGGTGGGCCTGGCCGTCGCCGTCGCCCCAGACCTCGACCTCGATCTCGATCCCTTCCTTCGAGTACTTCACCGCGTTGTCGAGGAGGTTCAGGACGGAGGTC
>CAXMOH010000320.1:0-4000 GCA_964194855.1 uncultured Hyphomicrobium sp. | reverse complement strand
CCCGGCATGTCGATGTTGAACCAGACCCCCACCGCCGTGGCCGAGACCGTGACCATGGCCCCGGCCAGGAAGCAGAACATCACCCCGTTGGCCAGGTTGTAGAGCGTGACGAGCTGCCGCCCGCAGATCCGCTCGAGCTGGTAGTAGAGGGTCAGGCGCGCCCGGGTCGCGATGGGAGCCGTCAGGAAGGTCCAGCTCAGGACCGCCAGGAGGTTGCCGAGCAGCAGCCCGAAGACCAGGTCGGCGGCGCTCGCCCCCCGGGCGACGAAGAGGGGGCCGATCATCAGCTCGGTGCCCGCGGTGTGCTCGCCGGCGTACATCCCGATGAAGCTGCGGAATCCCAGGAGAGCTCGCTTCGGGACCGGCTCGCGCTCGAACTCCTCGCTGGCTCCAGAAGCGGCCTCTTCGGTGTCGGTCATGCGTCCTCCAGGCTGCGGGACGATATAGCACCGCGCCGCTGGCGGCAAGGCGACTTCGGACGATGCTGCCCGGTCCCCGGAAGCCCCATCAGCCCTCGACGTCGAGCGTCAGAAGGCGTACCGGCCCGGCCAGGCCGGCGGACATCAGGCGATCGGCCTGGTTCTCGAGCCGCTCGTACGGCCTCTCTCCAGCCACGGCCCGACCGATGAAGCCATTCCGTGGCGCGGGGGTCACCGTCACCTCGATCTGGTTCTCTCCGGCGACCAGGTGGTCGGTCACGTCCAGGCGGTAGGGTGAGAAGAGGAGCGTCCCGGCGTCCTGCCCGTTGACACGCACCTCGGCCGTGAAGTGCACGCTCCCCAGGTCCACGAGATAGCGCTGGCCGGGGTCCGTCTCTTCCAGCGTGAAACCCGCCGTATAGGTTCCCAGGTCGGACGAATGGCGGAGCTCGGCGTCGTCGCGCCAGTCGAAGAGCACCGTGTTCGTGCGGTTGACAGGCCCGACCCGCAGGTCCCAGTGGTCGAGTGTCTGGAGCGACACCATCTGGTCGAATCGACTCTGGACCGATGGCGGGGAGAGCAGGTCAGCCGGGATCTCCGTCCTTGCGCCGGCGTACAGGAAGATCGAGCCGTAGGGACCCAGCGAGCCGGAGACACTCTGAGAGGAGTCTCTCCGCGCTGGATGGATGCGGCCGTCCGTGGGATCCAGCCAGTAGGCCTTCTCGAGATCGTCGCTCAGCCGCAGCTGAAAGCGCACGTCTTCATCGCTCGTGTTCCACAGGAAGACGAGCCGGCTGCCGTCCGAGAGCGCCCGATCGAAGTGCTTGAGGAAGGAGTAGGGCTCGGCGTAGGCGACGGGTCGGGAAAGCGTTTCGGTCAGAACGGCGAGGCCGGCCGGCTCCTTCACGTCGATGGCGTTCTCGGAGGCGAGGATCGTCCGGGAGTGGGCCTCCACCCGCTTGTCGTTCTCCTCGTAGTCGAGGTATCCGGGCTGCCGCGCGGGGGCCGGGCCGAGAACGACCACGCTCGCACCCTTCTCCGCCAGCTCCGCCAGCCGCCCCGCGGTGTCCGGTTGGAGCCATGGCACGTCCAGCAGGAGAACGGCGTGATAGGCGTTGCCCCGGATGTCGATCGCGCCGTCCTTCCAGGCCGCCGCCTGCAGCGAGTCGTCGTTGACCCAGGCCCAGCTGATGCCCTGGCGCTCGAGCTCGCGGATCGCCTTCCAGGCGCTGTCCTCCCAGTCGGTCTGCTCTCCGATGGGCTGCTCCAGGTTGATCGGCGGGGCCTGCAGAGGCGGCTCCGGCCCGTCCAGCACACCGCGGGTGAGGTGCTCTCCTTCCTGCCCCCGGAACGTGTTGCCGAGGAACGGGTAGTAGATCAGCACGTCGGTCGCGGGCTTTCCCAGCCGCAGGACGTACTGGCTGCGAGCGATGTAGCGGTTGATGTCCCGTTGGTGTTTCCAGAACGGGTCGGACTCGGAGATGTTGCTGGAGAAGGAGATCCTGCCCAGGGGCGGGCTCGCGAAGGGCTGCCAGCCTTCTTCCCCGAAGAACGCCTTCTGGTACCGGTAGGGCGTCCCGTGGAAGATCACCTGATTGACGCCGGAGGTGAACAGCTTGTCCACGGCGATCTTCGCCTTTTGCGGCGTCGTCATGTGGTCCCGCCCCATCCACACGAACGACTCGCTGGTAACCACGGGCCGGTTGTAGAGCTCTGCGCCCGAGGACGCCATCCTCAGGAACATCTCGCTTCCGTCGCCGGCGAGCTGCTCGGTCTCGGGAACGTGGGCGTGGCCCATTCCCCGAAGGATGTCGAAGTTGAACCCGTAGGCCTGGGTGCGGTTCTGCAGCCCTCGGGCCGCCATCCACTCGGAGGTGACATCGACAAAGCCCTCGATGAACAGCTCGGAAATCGTCAGATCGTAGTCATAGTTCACTCGCTCGTCGTCGTCGGAGAATCGGAACTCCGCTCGCCGGGCTCCCGGGACCATGATTGTGGAGAACATGTTGTCGTAGCCCGGGCGCAGCATCGCCGGCAGCCACGGCCGGACGTCGTACCCGCGCCGTTTCTCGAACTCGTCGAGAAAGCCCGCGGCGAAGTGCCGATCGGCCCTGAACTCATAGCTGTCGTTGAAGATCGCCCGGAACGGATCGCCGTGGAACTCGGCCAGGCCGCTGCGCTCGCCAAAGAGATAGTTGTAGTGGGCGATGACGCGCCTCCGGTCGAAATGGTCGACCACCAGGCCCCTGTCTCGGGAGGGAATGACCATCGGTGGCTCGCCGTCGGGCATGGACCAGATCCCCACGATTCGCCAGGTGCCCGGGGGGGCGTTCCAGGTCAGGCGCCCCTCGCCATCCACCTGGTCGAGGAGGAGGTGGACATCGGTGCGGTCGAGGAGCACCTGGTCGTCGAGCTTCCAGGGGAGGGAGGACCTTCCGTCCTCCACCACCTTGGCGGCGACGACCTCCACCAGCTCAGCCTGGTCCTGGTAGAAGTAGAGCATCTGGCCACCCAGGCCGGGCAACACGTACCCCGCGCCCGGGCCCATGGCCCAGTAGATGAAAGGAGCCGACGGCCGGGGTATCTCCACCGTCACTTCCTGGCCGCCAGTGGCCGTCGTCTCGCTGTAGGCCAGCGTCTTGAAGTTGTCTTCCGGTGCGATGTGTGGCCCACCCGACGGCCAACCCCCGCCCGCGGTGATGTCGACCCCGAGCCCCGCCTCCCGAGCCGCTCGCATCACCACCCGCAGGTTCTCGAAGTAGGCCTCGGTGTCATAGCTGAAGACCCGGTCCTGCTCCGCCGCCGGCGCCTTCGGGTCGAGACCACAGGTGAAGGGCTGGATCTCGACACCCCCGAAGCCGTGCTCGGCGAACATCCGGATCTCCCGGCGGAGCTCTTCCGGCTCCACGTCGTTGCCGGGCCACCACCAGCGCGTCCAGGGGCCAAACCGGTTGTCCGGCTCGCCAAATAGAGCAGGCTCGAAGAGGTCGCGGGACGGCTCCTGCTCCGCGGCCGCCGTTCGGGGCTCGGGAGCGGCCTCGTCGTAGTACTGGAGAACCGAAGGGGGATCCCCCGTGTACTCCGCGTAGACCTGATCCCTCGCCCTGGAGTAGAGGTAGGCGCCTGCCACCAGGAGAAGTGCGAGCAGTACCAGCAGGGCAGCCCCGCCGATCTTGAGGGCCTTCTCGAGCAGTCTCATGGCACGACCTTCCTGGCGCCTGTCGCCGTGGCAGAGTCTTCCACCTGGCGCATGCTCTTGGCAACGCCCCCTCGGTGTCGGGCTGGCCCGTCGCTGCGATAGACTGGGGCCTGGAAGGTCTCTGGAGGATCCTGAATGTCCGATTCTGTTCCTGTCACCGCTGTCTCCGACGTGCCGCCGAGCCAGGGCACGGCATGACCCGGCCGTCTCTCGCTCCTGCACTCTTGGTCCTGGCCGGCGCCGCCGGGCTCCTGGCGCAGGAGGCGACCGTCGTTCCTGAACCGCCCGTCGATCAGGAGGCGCCGCCCACGTTCACGGGACGGGTCGAGCAGGTCATCGTGGACCTGGTCGTCACGGACAAGAAAGGCAACCCCGTCTCCGG
>CAXMOH010000319.1:0-2395 GCA_964194855.1 uncultured Hyphomicrobium sp. | reverse complement strand
CCAGGTTCTGCGGCGTGCCCTCGAACATGGGCTTTGGCAGCTCGATGGGGATCGGGGCCAGCTTGTCGGCCCCCTGGGCGCGACGCGTGCCGGGAAGAGTGCAGAGGCACACCGCCGCGATCGCGAGGACCGCGATGCGGCAGGGCGAAAGCCCGCCGGAGAAACGAGTCGGCTCCGTAGGTCGTGTCATGGGTGCATTATCCTTACTTCCACGGGCCGACGCTACGAGAGTCGTCTCTTCCAGCCAGGAGCGCCTCTTTGACACCACACGAGAGAGGGGGCTAATCTCGCGCCACTTGTCTGCAAGGGACGGGCGAGCCCCGCGGAATCGCGGCGAACCGTCTCAGGAGAACTCGATGAAAGACCCCGGCAGCTCCGACCCCAAAGCCACCGCCCCGGTTCCCCGGCGGACCTTCCTGGCGAGCGCGGCCACCGTCACGGCGGGATTCACCATCGTGCCGCGGCACGTGCTGGGCGGGCAGGGCACGCCTGCCCCGAGTGACAAGCTCAACATCGCAGGCGTTGGCGTCGGCGGAATGGGAAAGACCAACCTCAAGCGCTGTGAGGCAGAGAACATCGTCGCTCTGTGCGACGTCGACTTCGACATGGCGGCGGAGGTCTTCGAGAAGTACCCGAACGCGAAGCAGTACAGAGACTTCCGCGTCATGCTGGACGAGCAGAGCGACATCGACGCGGTCATCATCGCGACACCCGATCACACCCACGCCGTGATCGCCATGGCTGCCATGGAGCGGAAGAAGCACGTGTACGTGCAGAAACCGCTGACCCATTCCGTCTCCGAAGCCCGGCTCCTGACCGAAACCGCCCGCGAGCAGGGCGTGGTGACCCAGATGGGCAACCAGGGGCATTCGGGAGAAGGCGCCCGCCTCCTGTGCGAATGGGTGTGGAACGGCGCCATCGGCCCCATTCGCGAGGCGCACGCCTGGACCAACCGGCCGGTGTGGCCCTCGGGCGTTGAAAGGGGCCGACCCACGGACAGGCCCGAGGTTCCTCCCGACCTCGATTGGGACCTGTGGCTCGGCCCCGCCCGGGCCCGCCCGTATCACCCCGTCTACCACCCCGCCAAGTGGCGCGCCTGGTGGGATTTCGGCACGGGTTCGCTGGGCGACATGGGCTGCCACATCGTCGACCCTCTCTTCTGGGCGCTGAAGCTCAAGTATCCGGTCAGCGTGGAAGCCAACATCTCGCAGTACTGGCCCGCCTTCTGGGAGAAGGCGGAGCCGAAGAACGAGATGTTCCCCCGGTCCACCATCGTGCGGCTTGGTTTCCCGGCTCGGGAAGACATGCCCGAGGTCAATGTGACGTGGTGGGACGGAGGGTTGATGCCGGCGCGCCCCGCCGGGCTCGAGCCGGGCCGGCGCATGGGCGACAACGACGGAGGGATCCTGCTGATCGGGGACCACGGCGCCATCATGGGCAACACCTATGGCGAATCGCCGCGGCTCGTCCCGGAGTCCGCGATGCGGAGGTACAGGACGCCTCGCAGGACGCTTGAACGGATTCCGGACGGCCCCGACGGCCACGAGCGGGACTGGATCCGGGCCTGCAAGGGGGGGCCGCCCGCCAGCTCCAACTTCGAGTATTCCGGTCCGCTGTCGGAGACGGTCCTGATGGGCAACCTGGCGGTCCGGTTCCCCGGCAAGCGGCTGCTCTGGGATGGCGCGGCCATGGAAGTGACCAACGACGAGGATGCCAACGCCTACGTCCGGCGGGAGTACCGGGAAGGCTGGCGTCTGTAGGATCCGAGAGCTAGCGAGCGGTCGCCTCGTGGACGTGGTCGACGAGCGCCCGCACGTTCTCCACGGGCGTGCCCGGCAGAATGCCGTGCCCCAGGTTGAAGATGTGGCCGGGCCGGCCTCCCGCGCGGCGAAGCACGTCGTCCACCCGGGCCAGGAGGCGCTCGCGCGGGGCGAACAGCAGCGTCGGATCGAGGTTGCCCTGGATCGCAACGTCCAGGCCGGCCCGCTCCCACCCTTCATCCAGCGGCGTTCGCCAGTCGACGCCGATCACTGTGCCACCGGCTTCGCGCTGAGCGGACAGGAGGTGACCGGTGCCCGTCCCGAAATGGATGGTCGGCACGTCGAGATCCGCCAGCCCGTCGAAGATCCGTTTGACATGCGGAAACACGAACTCCCGATAGTCGGCCTCGTCGAGAGCGCCGATCCAGGAGTCGAAGACCTGCACGGCCTGGACCCCGGCCTCCACCTGGGCTCTCAGGTAGTCCCCGACCACATCGGCGAGAAGGCTCGCCAGGAGATGCCAGGCCTCCGGCTCGGAGTACATGAGCCCCTTGGTCTTCGCGAAGTGGCTCGAGCGCCCGCCCTCGATGGCGTAGGAGGCGAGGGTGAAAGGCGCTCCGGCGAAGCCGATCAGG
>CAXMOH010000318.1:0-3898 GCA_964194855.1 uncultured Hyphomicrobium sp. | reverse complement strand
GGCGGAGCCGCGGTATTCGAGAGCGTGGGCGGTGGCGCCGCCGGTGCCGATGCGAGCGATGAGAGCGAGAATCAGGTCCTTGGCCGTCACCCCCTGGGCCAGTCTCCCTTTGAACTCTGCCGAGAAGGTCTTCGGGCGACGCTGCAGGAGGCACTGTGTCGCCAGCACGTGCCCCACCTCGCTCGTGCCGACCCCGAAAGCGAGAGCGCCCATCGCCCCGTGAGTGCTGGTGTGGCTGTCGCCGCAGACGAGGGTCAGGCCGGGGCGGGTGAGCCCGAGCTCGGGACCGATCACGTGCACGATCCCCTGCCGGGCGTCGCCCATGGCAAAGAGCGTGATCCCGAACTCCTTGCAGTTGTTCCCGAGCGCTCCGACCTGGTCGGCAGCCGGTCCCACGGGCAGCGCGCGCCGGCCGTCGCGTCCGAGACGCGTGGGGATGGCGTGGTCCATCGTCGCGAACGTCCGTTCCGGGCGCCGAACGGGGAGGCCCCGGCGACGCAGCTCGGCAAAGGCCTGCGGCGAGGTGACCTCGTGGATCAGGTGAAGGTCGATGTACAGGACGCCGGGAGTGTCCTCGGTCTCGGGGGAGACCAGGTGTGCGTCCCAGAGCTTGTCGAGGAGCGTGCGGGGGCGTCCGTCCTCCATCAAGCGGACCTCATGCCGCCGCTCGCGCTTCCCGCGCAGCAGCCACCGCCGAGATGTACGCCTTGAGGGTGGCCTCGATGGTGTCGGAGCTCGCCGCCTGTCCCAGCGACTCGATCCCGTCGTGGAGGACGCGAACCGTGACCTCGGCCAGGGCGTCCTTCCCGGCGGTCAAGGCGCGGGTGTGCATCTCGAGAAGCTTGAGCTCGAGCCCCATGGCGGTGTCGGCAGCCTTGAGCGCGGCGTCGAGGGGACCGTTCCCCACGGCCGACGCCGATCGACGATGTCCCTCCACCTCCACCTCGACGGTGGCGGTCGGAAGGATGTTGTTGCCGGAGACCACCTGATAGCGCACGAGCTTTGCCCGGGGCTCGGCCGAGTGCTCCACGATCGCAAGGAGATCCTCGTCGTAGACGAACTTGGTGCGATCGGCGAGATCCTTGACCTGCTGCGTGACGGCGGCAACCTCGTCGGGATCCAGCTTCACCCCGAGCTGCTTGAGCCGGGCCTCCACCGCGTGCTTGCCCGAGTGCTTGCCGAGGACCAGCATCGACTCGGACACGCCCACGCTCTCCGGGGTCATGATCTCGTAGCAGAGGGGGTTGGCGAGAACGCCGTGCTGATGGATGCCGGCCTCGTGGGCGAAGGCGTTGCGGCCGACGATGGCCTTGTTCGGCTGGGGCCAGACCCCGGTCACCGTCGAGAGGTGGGCGCTGGTGGGCCAGAGAAGCTCGCTCCGGACCCCGGTGTCGAGCCCCAGGGTCTCGCCGCGCACCTTGAGGGCCATCACGAGCTCCTCGAGGGAGGCGTTGCCTGCGCGCTCGCCGATCCCATTGATCGTGCACTCCACCTGTCGAGCGCCCGCCTCCACGGCGGCCAGCGAGTTGGCCACGGCGAGGCCGAGGTCGTTGTGGCAGTGCACGGAGATGACGGCATCGGGAAGGTCCTTGACGAGCTTCGCGACCATCTCAGCGTACTCTGAGGGCAGCGCGTAGCCGACCGTGTCGGGGACGTTGAGCGTCCTTGCCCCCGCGTCGAAGCAGGCCTGCAGCAGCTCGCGAAGGTATCCGTAGTCGGTGCGCGAAGCGTCCTCGGCCGAGAACTCGACGTCCTCGACGAAAGTGCGGGCGAGCTCGATGCTCTCGACGGCCCGCTTCAGGGCCTCCTCGGGGGTGATCTTCAGCTTCCACTTGAGGTGGAGTCCGGAGCTGGCCAGGAAGGTGTGGATGACCGGGCGCGCCGCGCCCTTGAGCGCCTCGCCCGCGGACTCGACGTCGAGGGCCTTGGCCCGGCACAGCGCCGCCACCTTCGCCCTCTTCAGCTCGCCGGCAACGGATTCGACCGCCTCGAAGTCGCCCCGAGAGGCGATGGGAAAGCCGGCCTCGATGATGTCGACGCCGAGACGCTCGAGCTGCAGCGCCATGCGCACCTTCTCCGGAACGTGCATGCTGCAGCCCGGCGACTGCTCGCCGTCGCGGAGTGTCGTGTCGAAGATCGTGATTCGTCCGCTCATCGTACTGCTCCTTCCGGCTTCTCGACGGCCTTCTTCACCTCACCCTCGGGGGTCACCTCGACAGCGTCGAGGAAGGGCATCATCGTGCGCAGGCGAGCGCCCACCTGCTCCAGCAGCTGCTCCCGCTCGGTCGAGCGCTGGCCGTTGAACCACGGGCGTCCAGTCTCGTTCTCCTTGATCCACTTGTCGGCGTACTCCCCGTTGCGGATCTCCTCGAGCATCTTCTTCATCTCCGCACGCGTCTGGTCGTTGACCAGACGGGGCCCGCCCGTGTAGTCGCCGTGCTCGGCGGTGTCGGAGACGGAGTAACGCATGTAGTTGAGGCCTCCGCGGTACATCAGATCCACGATGAGCTTCAGCTCGTGCATGCACTCGAAGTAGGCGATCTCCGGCTGGTAGCCGGCATCGACGAGGGTCTGGAAGCCGGCCTTGACGAGGGCCGAGACCCCCCCACAGAGCACCGCCTGCTCACCGAAGAGGTCCGTTTCCGTCTCCTCTTCAAAGGTGGTTTCGATGACACCGGCGCGGGTGCAGCCGATCCCTTTCGCGTACGCCAGGGCGTTCGCCTTCGCGTTGCCGGTGGCGTCCTTGTGCACGGCCAGGAGGCCAGGCGTCCCCTGGCCCTCCTTGAAGACCTCTCGCACCCGGTGGCCGGGAGCCTTGGGGGCGATCATGGAGACGTCGATGCCTTCGGACGGCTCGATCGTGCCGTAGCGGATGTTGAACCCGTGGGCGAACATCAGCGTGTTGCCGGGCTTGAGGCCGGGCTCGATCTCCTCGCGATAGAGCTTCGCCTGGGAGGTGTCGGGGGTCAGGATCATCACCACGTCGGCCCCGGCGGCGGCCTCGGCAGGCGTCTTCACCTCCAGGCCGGCCTCCCTGGCCTTCGCCCGGGACCGGCTCGCCTCGGGCAGCCCCACGACCACCTCGACTCCGCTGTCACGCAGGTTCAGCGCGTGGGCGTGGCCCTGGCTGCCGTAGCCGATCACCGCCACGCGGCGGCCGTCCAGCACCGAGAGATCGGCGTCCTTGTCGTAGTAGATTTTTGGCATTCTTCTTCTCCTCAGTGCGTCGGCGCCGACGAGGCCGTCTGGGGCCCCGAGTCGCCCTCGGTCTGTTCCTCGGGCTTGGTCGTTCCCCGGACCATGGCCACTTTGCCCGTCCGGACCATCTCGAGGATCCCTCGCACGCGCAGGAGGTCCACGAGGCCGCCCACCTTCTTCTCGTCCCCGGTCACCTCGACGATAACCGACTCCCGGGCCACGTCGACGATGCGGGCGCGGAAGATCTCGACAAGGCTCATGAGCTCGGCCCGCTCGGCGGGTGCGCACCGCACTTTGATGAGGGCCAGGTCGCGGTTGACCGTCGGGTAGTGGGTTACGTCCGTCACATCCATGACCGGAACCAGCTTCCGGAGGTTGGCCTCCACGATGTGCGCGGGCACCCGAGCTGTATCGACCACGATTGTCATGCGCGACACGTGGTCGACCTCGGTGTGGCCGACGGTCAGACTCTCGATGTTGAAGGCGCGGCGGCGAAACAGGCTGGCCACGCGGTTGAGGACGCCGGGTTCGTCGGCCACCTTTGCCACGAGCGTGTGCTTCATGCCTTCACCTCTTCCTTCGTCTCGTTGGGTCGACGGATCATGGCGTCGAGATCGCTCCCGGCGGGAACCATGGGGTAGACCGCGTCTTCCTTCTGCACCTTGAACTCGAGGAGCATGGGACCGCTGTTGGAGCGGGC
>CAXMOH010000317.1:0-4633 GCA_964194855.1 uncultured Hyphomicrobium sp. | reverse complement strand
GGTTCCGGCTCGGGTTTGGGCTCGGCCTTCGGCTCCTGGCGCCGGCCCTCGTAGGGGAAGGTGATTCCCCGCAGGTGCAGCTTCAGGGTGTAGATGCTCAGGGGCATGAAGCGGTTGGCCAGGGTGACGCTTGCCACCGTGGCCACCATGAGAGGCAGGATGATCCGGTAGTCGTTGGTCATCTCGAAGAGGATGAGGATCGAAGTCGTCGGCGCCTTGGCGGCGGCTGCAAAGAGAGCCGCCATCCCCACCAGCGCGTAGGCTCCCGATCCGCCTGTGGCGTCGGGGAAGAGGGCATGTACAGCGGTTCCGTAGGCTCCTCCGAGCATGGCTCCCATGAAGAGGCTGGGTGCGAAGACACCACCTGAGCCTCCGGATCCCAGGGTGAGGACGTTCCCGAGCATCTCGGCGAAGAACAAGCAGAGGAGAAGCCCCCAGGAGTACCGGACCCAGAGCGCCGCCTCCATTGCCGGGAAGCCCGAGCCGTAGATCTCCGGGAAATACCGGAGGATCACGCCCACCATGAGGCCGCCGACCGCCGGTTTCAGCCATTCGGGAAACGTCCAGGCCTCGAACCAGCCCTCGGCCTTGTAGAGCAGCCGGACGTAGAGGAGGGCGGCGAGGCCGGCGATGAGTCCCAGGCCGAAGTAGAGTGGCAGCTCGGCCGCGCTCACCAGCTCGTAGGAGGGCGCGGAGAACGCCGGGGAGTTTCCCAGGTAGGCGCGGGCGATGAAGGTGGAGGTGAGCGAGGTGAGCATGACCAGGAGGAAGTCGCCGGCCAGCCTCCCCATGAGAACCTCCATGGAGAAGATGGCCCCTGCGATCGGGGCGTTGAAGGTGGCCGCCACTCCGCCGGCCGCACCGCAGGCCACGAGGGTCCGGATGTGGCGGGTGGGCAGCCGTGAGAGCTGTCCGATGGCGGACCCGATGGCGGACCCGATCTGGATCATCGGGCCCTCTCGGCCGGCCGTCCCGCCGAAGCCGATGGTCGTTGCCGACGCGGCGATCTTGACGAGCACGACGCGGGGGCGGATGCGACCTCCGGCGGTGGCCAGCGCGGTCATGACCTCCGGCACACCGTGGCCCCGCGCCTCGCGAGCGAATTTGTAGATGATCGGGCCGACGATCAGGCCGCCGATGGCCGGCAGCAGGACGATGTCCGCGGGTCCGAAGACGAAGCCCAGGCCCGCCGCCACCCTGTTGCGGGCGAAGTCGGTGACGGCGTGGAGGATCCAGATGAACCCGACCGAGCCGAAACCGGTCAGGACTCCCACGGCCACGGCGAGGAGGATGAGCTGATTCTCCTCGGGCAGGAAGCTCGAGCGCAGCCGCAGTAGGCGTGCGGCGCGCCTCTTGACTTCACGGAGCCAGTCCTCGGGGAGCTGAAACACTACTCCTCCGGATCTTCCGGAAGCACCGTCAGGCGAGCGGCGCCGCCGCGGCGAACCGTGAGGACGGGCACGTGCCGGCTGCTCCAGGCCTCGAGCAGGCGTCGAGCGTCGGGCCAGGAGAGCGGCTTGCCGTCGACGGCCACGAGCACGTCGCCGGCCTCGAGTCCGGCTCCCGCGCCTCGGCTGTCTGGGGGCACGAGCAGGAGCCGGAAACCCGGGGCCTCTCGTTCCGGAAGATCCTCACCGGGCGACCACTGCACCGCCGCACCGAGGAGCGGCAGCTCCCGCGGCGTTGCGCCGTAAGGCCGGCAGTCGCGGCCGGGCAGCTCGGTGCGTCGGACGAACCGCCGGCTCCCGCGTGAGACCAGGAACCGTGCTCGTCCGCCGGGCTCCTGGCTGTCCCAGGCCTGGGCGAACTCCTCCGGGGTGGCCACGTATTCGGTGCCCACCTGGAGGATGACGTCGCCGGGCTCCAGATCGGGCGGCGCTGCGAAAGCGTCCCGCCACACCCGCTCGACGACCACCCCGTTCTTCAGCCGCAGGGCTTCGCGGACCGCGTCCGGCAGGGGGGCCACGTCCACAGCCCGGCATGCCGGGCTCGAGGCCAGCCGGGACACGAGCCGACCCGCCGCCTCCACGGAGATGACCTGGACTCCCCGGCGCGAGCGGAGCGCCACGCCGGCGAGCCGCGCGTCGAGGTCGACGACGGCTGCCACCTCCAGCGAGTTCGGAAACGGGATGGCGACGTCCAGGAGGGGCGCCCCGACGGCCGGTGTCGAGGCCAGGTGGCCGGGGATGACCTGAAGACCTCGCTGCTCGTCCATAGTCACGGCGGCGAGCCAGGCTCCCGCGTGCAACCCACCGGCGGTGGGGAGAGGATCGTTCCCGACGTCGGCGGCGAGGCGAAACAGCGCCACCTCATCCCGTCCATCCACTGCGATCAGCTGTCCCTCGGGGGCCTCGCCCGGGGCGACCCTCACCGCGTCCGCGGCGGCGATCGATCCGATGGCGTACCCGCGGCTCACCCGCACGGTGATCACCCGCGCTTCGCCGAGACTCAGGAGAAGGTGGTGCGATTGCTCGCCGAGCTGGAGCCAGTAGTCCGAGAAGTACGTGAGCGGGATCTTCTCCAGGTCCGGTCGGAAAGGGACCGACGTCGGCGCCGGGGCTGTGGTCGGTGCCGGCTCGTCCGGATCACCGTTCGGCTCCCGATGGAGAAAACCCTGGGCCAGGATTGCCAGCACGACGAGGCTCGCGAGGAGCGGGAGGAGAAGGCGACGCTTGTGAAGCCGATCGAGGAAGGAAGGTTCAAGCTGGGGGTCGACCACCACCCCATCTTATCGCAAACGATCAGCTTCCCGGGGGGTCGCCCATGGCGACACGGTCGGCAAAGACGAGGCACTCGCCCCGAGGGCGGATGCGCTGGGCCGGCAGCGGGTCGTCGCCCGGGAGGCCGAGCAGGCGCCCCAGCGCCTTGGTCTTGCGCCTGCCCGTGACGAGGAACAGGACGTCCTCCGCGGCGTTCAGGGCCGGGAGCGTCAGAGTCACTCGCGCCACCCGGGGCTCTCCGCCTTCGGCCACCTCGGTCCATCGCTCGCGTTCGGAGAGAGCGTCCGAGCCCGGGAAGAGCGAGGCGACGTGGCCGTCGGCACCCAGCCCGAGCAGCACGAGGTCGAAGCGGGGCCAGGCCGCCCCGCCAAAGTGCGAGCGGAGATCGGACTCGTACCGGATGGCGGCCCGTCGCGCGTCCTCGCTTTCGCCCGCCACCCGGTGGACGTTCTCCGCGGGCACGGCCAGTCGCTGCAGACCGACTTTCCACGCGACACCGTAGTTGCTCGCCGGGTCGTCCGGCGGGACCGCGCGCTCGTCACCCCAGAAGAGATGCGTGTGGTGCCACAGCCTGGAACCCGCCGTCTTCCCGGAGCCCAGCCCCTGGTAGAGGGCCATGGGCGTCGTGCCGCCGGCCAGGGCCATGTTGAAGACGCCGCGCTCTCGAACGGCGCGACGGCCCCGGCAGAGGATCTCCGCGGTGGCTGCGCGCACCAGCGTCCGAGCGTCCGGGAAGACCCGAAGTCGTGGCGTGCGCCCGGGGTCCCTTACTCGATCGGATTCCAATGCCGTCCCTCGCGGCCCAGCATGGCCGCTGCTTCGTCCGGTCCCTCGGACCCCGCCGGGTAGACCGGGATGGCGGCGGAGCGCTCGGCCGCCCACGCGTCGAGCACCGGTTGCACGACTCGCCAGCCCTCTTCGACGTTGTCGGCTCTCTGGAAGAGGGTGGCGTCGCCCCTCATGGCGTCGCGGAGCAGTGTCTCATAGCCCGTGGCACCCGTCTCCCCGAAGTACTCCGAGTAGCAGAAGTCCATGTCCACACGGCCCAGGACCATCTCGAGACCCGGACGCTTGACCTCGAAGCGCAGCGCGATCCCCTCCCGGGGTTGCAGTCGCAGCACGAGCTGGTTGGACGGCAGGTCGCTCACCGCGGTGTCGCGGAAGAGCTGCAGCGGAGCCCGCCGGAAACGCACGATGACCTCGCTCAGTCGAGAGCGCAGACGCTTGCCCGTGCGGAGATAGAACGGCACGCCGGCCCAGCGCCAGGAGTCGATCTGCAGGCCGAGTGCCGCGTAGGTCTCGGTTCGCGACGCCTGGGAGACGCTCGGCTCGTCGACGTACCCCGGGACCTTCTGGCCCGAGGGCAGCTCCGCGGGACCGTACTGGGCTCGGACCGCGGAGCCCGACACCTGCTCCTCGGTCCATGTCGGGATCGAGCGCAGCACCTTGCCCTTCTCGTCCCGGACCGCGCTGGCCTCGAGGGAGCTCGGCGGCTCCATTGCCACGAGGGTCAGCACCTGGAACAGGTGGTTGGGCACCATGTCCCGAAGAGCGCCGGCCCTGTCGTAGTAGTTGCCCCGGCCCTCGACTCCCAGGGTCTCGGCCACCGTGATCTGCACGCTGTCGACGTAGCGACGGTTCCAGATGGGCTCGAAGATCCCGTTGGCGAATCGGAAGGCGAGGATGTTCTGGACGGTCTCTTTGCCCAGGTAGTGGTCGATGCGGAAGATCTGATCCTCGTCAAAGACGGTCCTGAGGTGCCGGTTCAACTCCCTGGCCGAGGCCAGGTCCCGGCCGAAGGGCTTCTCCACCACGAGCCGACGTGCCCGCCCGTCCTCTCCCCGAGCGAGGCCGACCGCGTCGAGCTGTGTCGCGACGTCTCCGAAGAAGCGGGGTGGGCACGCCAGGTAGAA
>CAXMOH010000316.1:0-3309 GCA_964194855.1 uncultured Hyphomicrobium sp. | reverse complement strand
AGACACCCTACCTCGACGACTCGCTCGATCTTCCCGCGCTCGCTGCGGCCCTCGATGTGTCCGTCAATCACGTCTCGCAGGTGCTCAACGCCGCCGAAGGGAAGAGCTTCTATGACTTCGTCAACGGCCATCGGGTGGCGGCGGTGAAAGAGCGACTGGCCGCCGACACGGAATCCAATCTCCTCGACATGGCCTTTGCGTGTGGCTTCCGCTCCAAGGCAACGTTCAACCGCATCTTCAAGCAGCACACGGGAATGACCCCGACACGTTATCGGGCGACTGTAGAGGTGGTCTGACCGTCTTCGCTCAGCGCCGGGCAGCGGCAGGCGGGGTCAGGTCTCAGAATAATGATTCGGCCGGACGGCGACCAGCCCCGGAGCTAGAATGGAGATGGGACCACACCCTCATGCCTCACGCTCGCTTCCGTCTCATCGTCGCCGCCTCCGCGCTTCTCGTGATCTCGTCCGGTGCGAACGGCGACGAGCCCGCTTCTCCCGCCGTTCGGGTGATCCGGATCAAGGCGGTGGCCGACGAGGCCTTCCGCGAGAAGAAGGACTGGGAGAAGGAGATCCGGGAGCACCTCGCCTGGTCGGACGAGAAGCTGCGCGAGCTCGCGGGCATCGGTCTCGGCCTGGTCGCGGTGGAGCCCTGGAGGACGCACCGGGGCTCGGCCATGACGCTCCTGCTCAACGAGCTGCGCGCCGGGGTCGAGAAGGACGGGGCCGAGGTGGTGATCGGGTTCACGGGCCACCCGCCCCCGGTGACGATGATGTTCCTCCGGGGCCGCCCAATGAGATATCCGTTGCCCTTCACTGCCGGAATCGCTTTTCCTCTGGGTGACCGCGTCGTCCTCCGGCGCAACGAGTGGAAGAAGCTCACCCGCCACACCCTGATCCACGAAGTCGCCCATCTCTTCGGCGGGCTCCACGTCAATGACAAGAGCATCCTGGAGACCGACACCGACCGGATGAGCTTCCGTCTGGACCCGTACAACCGCCGAGTTTTCGACCTCACTCGCGACCGCGACTTCGACCGCGGAGTTCGGGAGATTCCTCGCGACGAGATCGCGGCACTGGTCGATCTATACCGCCAGGCCCCCCTGCGCGAAGAAAACGACCCCGACACCGCCATCCGGATCGCCTACCTGCATATGTTGATCGGCGAGGTCGAGAACGCCCTCGAGGAGCTTCGGAGGGCGGTGGATATCGCCCCGGAGCAGACCCGAGTCATCATCCGAGACGCGATCATCCCCGAGCTCGAGGCCTGGGCCGAGGAGCACGAGCCGACGGTCCAGACCCGCTACGTCCTCGCGCAGGCCCAGTTCCTCGCCGAGCGCTGGCAAGACGCCTCCCTCCTGCTGCTGCCAAACTGCGACAAGCCCTCCGAGGATGCCCCCTCGTGCGCGCTCCTGGGGGCGGTGTACCTGAAGTCCGGGCAGCTGGACCTGGCCAAACGGAGCCTCGGGACCGCCCTCCGGCGGGACGACTCCCTGGCCGAGGCCCACAGCACCCTCGCCAGCGTCTACGCCGCAGAGGACCGCTACGACGAGGCCCTCGAGTTCTTCGGCCGGGCCCAGGAGCTCGACCCCGGCGACGTCGACACCCACTTCAACACGGGGCTCGCGTATCTCGCCGCCGACAAGCCGGGGGCCGCCGAGGCCGCGTTCCGCGAGGTGCTCCGTCTTAGCGAGGCCCGCGACGACGCACGGGCCAAGCTGGCCCTCGCGCTGGCCCGGCAGGGCCAGGGCGAGGAGGCACGGGAGCTCCTCGAGCCGTTCGAGGAGCGCCGGTTTCTACTGGCCTCCGTCCTGCGCGACATGGCGGAGGTCTGCTTCCTCTCCGGTGACACGAAGGAGGCTTTCAAGAACCTCCAGCTGGCCAAGAAGGGAGGCATCGACGTCGAGGCCGTCGAGGCCCTGATCCAGAGGGAAGGAACCCCAAGTCCCCCGGATGTCCAGGTGGCCGATCTCATCGAGCAGGCGGAGGCCTACTATCGCACCGGCAAGTACGACACGGCTCGCGACCTGCTGGGACGCGCGATGGAAGAGAAGCCGCGGGAGCCGCAGGTCCACTACTGGCTCGGCCGCGTGGCCGCCGGCGAGAAGGATGAAGAGGGGGCGCGGGGCCACTTCGAGCGCTCCCTCGAGCTCGATCCGGACTTCCTCCGCTCGCGCTACGAGCTGGGCCGGCTCGCCTACGGCGACGAGGACTACGCCAAAGCGGTGCCGCTGCTCGAGGCGTACGTCGAGGACGGGGAGGCCGGCAGCGCCTCACACTTCATGCTGGGAAGGAGCCAGCTCGAGCTCGGCAACCTGGGGGAAGCCGAGGAGCATCTGCGCACGGCCATCCGCAAGCGGTCCTACGACGGCAACTCCTTCTACTTCCTGGCCCGGGTCTTCCTCGAGCAGGGCCGCGACGAGGAGGCCCGGCGGGAGCTCGAGCTGGCCGTGGACTCCCGGTCGCTCCCGGATTGGAGACGGGGGGACGCTCACCTCCGCCTCGCCCGCCTGCTGGACGCCGCGGGAGAAGGCGAAAGAGCGCAGGATCACGTCGGCGTCGCACTCGGTCTCGGCGCCGCCGAGATGACGAGCGCCGCCGTCGACTTCGCCCCCCCCGCGACCGACCGGATCGAGCTCGTGCACGTCGCGCCCTCGCTGGCGAAGGCGCTCGCCCGAGGCCGGGAGGTCCGGATCGCGTTCACCGTCCGTTTCGACCTGCGCAGCGCAGACCGAGGGATCGTGTTCCTCGCCCCACAGGACGAGAACGGCACCACCCTCGTCCGGCCCCAGCCCCGGGCCGCCGTGGAGCGGGGCCGGGGAGAACTCACCCTGGAGGCCACAATCACGACCCCGGCAAGCGGTACAGTCGTCGAGGTTTTCCTGGCTCTCCACGCTGGGGGACGCGGAACGACCACCGCGGTGACCCGGGCGCGCTACGCCCTGGAGTGAGCAAGACTCCGGGTGTCCGAAAAGGGTTCTCTTATCCGACCGGCCGGGTTTACAATGGGCTCGGAGAACCCCCAATGAGGACCCCGCTCGCGGCCTCGCTAGGATTGCTGTGCGCCGTCGTCGCGGCGCACGCCCAGGAAACCCCGACGTTTGCCACCGGGGTCGAGATGGTCCAGATCGAGGTCCGGGCCACTGGCAAAGACGATGTGCCCGTGACCGACCTCCGGCGCGAGGACTTCGTCCTCGAGGAGGACGGCGAGAGGCAGGAGATCGAACTCTTCGAGTATGTCGCCGGTCCGGGTGCGGAGGCCGCGCGCGTGGAGGCCCTGGAGCCGGACTCTCCACCGGTCGAGGACCCCAAG
>CAXMOH010000315.1:0-4178 GCA_964194855.1 uncultured Hyphomicrobium sp. | reverse complement strand
CAACAAGGCCACGTCGCTGGCCGCCGTCGTCCTCGTGGCCTGCTCCTACCTCGTCGGCGGGGTCATCAGGTGGCACAACCACGACCCGGTGATCCGATTGGTCGTGGTCAAGTTCTGTGGCCTGATGGGCTTCTTCCTGGCCGGAATGCACGCCTTCTTCTCATTGTGTCTCCTCAATCCCGCCTACTTCGCGAAGTACTTCGATTCCGACGGGCGACTGAACGCCGTGGGCGAGCTCGGCATGGCCGTTGGGGTCGTGGCGCTGTTCGCGCTCATGTCGCCGGCCATCACCACGCTCCCGATGATGCCGAGGGCGATCGGAGGGAAGCGCTGGAAACGCAGTCAGCGCCTGGGCTACGTCGGCTTGATCCTCGTCGTCGTCCACCTCACTGACCTGGGGCTCATGGGCTGGCTGGCACCAGGACGTTGGACGTCGGGGTTGCCTCCGATCAGCCTCCTGGCCGTCGTCGCCGCCCTGGTCCCGCTCATCGCCAAGCTCAGACGTATCCGGGCCTGAGCAAAGAGGGCCTCGCAGGCGACCGGCGAAGGAGCCGACATATCATGGCTCCGCCATGCCGCTCATGACCGGTCGACCGATCCTGTCCCCCAAGGCCCTTTTCGCGCTGATCCCTGCGCTCCTCCTGGCCGCCACTGCACCACGCGCGGCAGCCGGGCCGGAGCGTGTCACACCATCCTGGGAGCCGGTGGCGCCCGGGGTCTGGAAGGCCACGCTGGGCGTCCCGGATCGCCTCACGCTCTTGACCGCGGCCGGGGCTCGGCCGAATACCGCGGGGCTCGAAGCCCTGTCGGCGCCGCCATTTCCGCTGGACAAGAGCAGGATCGAGTCGCGCGCCCTCGGGGGAAAGCTCGCCCTGCGCTTTCCGCTGGCACTCGAGGAAGAGGTGTACGGGCTGGGAGTGGATTTCGAGTCGCTGAGAAGGACGGGCTCGATCTTCCGTTTCCACGTGGATCACTGGGGAGGCCACACCGGACGCACCCACGCCCCCGTGCCCTTCTACGTCTCCAGCGGCGGCTACGGAGTCTTCGTGGATTCGGCTCGCTATCTCGACGTGAGCGTAGGGGTGGGCGTGCGGCTGGACGCGGAGCAGAAGCCCGCTGTCATCGACCGCACCACGGGCGGCCGGAGCTGGTCGGCGATGCCCCGCTCGGATTCGGTGGAGGTGCTGGTCCCCGCGGCGGGCGCCGAGGTGTACGTCTTTGCGGGCCCAACGGCGCTGGATGCCGTGCGCCGCTACAACCTGTTCTCGGGCGGGGGCGCGCTGCCGCCAATGTGGGGCCTCGGGTTCATGACCCGCACCCCGACCGCATACAGCGCCGAGGACGCTCTGGCGGAGGTCGCAGAGTATCGGAAGCGGGGCATCCCGATGGACATGATCGGCCTGGAGCCAGGCTGGCACGACCACGCCTACCCCTGCTCGTTCGAATGGGACGAAGGGCGTTTCCCCGATCCCGCCGCTTTTCTCGGGGAGCTCGAGCGGAGGCACGTCCGCGCCAACCTCTGGTTCAACCCCTACGTCTCCCCCACGGCGCCCCTCTACCGAAAGCTCCTTCCCTACGCCGGGTCGCACCTGGTCTGGAACGGCATCGTTCCGGACTACTCGATGCCGGAGGCGCGCGAGGTGTTCTCCGAGCATCTGCGCCGGGAGGTACTGGGCCCCCACCCTGCCTCGCTGGGCGGATTCAAGATCGACGAGGTCGACGGCTTCGATCGGTGGCTCTGGCCCGACACGGCTGTCTTTCCTTCCGGCAACGACTCTGAGCAACTCCGCCAGACGTACGGGCTGCTGCTACAGCGTTTGATCCTCGACCTCTACCGGGACTTGAACCAGCGTACGCTCGGGCAGGTCCGTGGGACGAATGGAGGGGCGTCCGCCCTGCCCTTCGTGATCTACAACGACAACTACGCCTTCGACGAGTACGTCACGGCCATGGCCAACAGCTCCTTTGCCGGTGTTCTCTGGTCGCCCGAGGTCCGCAGCGGCGATGGCGAGGACATGCTGCGTCGCACGCAGGCCGTCTGCTTCTCGCCGCTGGCGCTCTTCAACGGCTGGGCGACGAGCACCAAGCTCTGGAGCCATCCCGAGGTCACGGATCACATCCGTGCCGCCATTCAGCTCCGAATGCGTCTTCTGCCCTACTGGTACACGGCGTTCGCCCAATACCACTACGAAGGCACCCCGGTGGTTCGCGCAATGCCGCTCGTGCCCGGCTTCGACACCACGGTCGAAGCGAAAGACCAGTTCATGGTGGGAGACGCGCTTCTCGTCGCACCCATCGCAGCTGGGGCCAGGACGCGCGACGTGAGGCTGCCGCCCGGGAAGTGGTTCGACTTCTACAGCGGAGGCTTCGCCGGTGAAGGCGAGACGATCGAGGTCGAGCCGCCGCTGTCCCAGATCCCTGTTTTCGTAAAGGACGGCTCTCTCGTCCCGATGATCGGCGAGCGGCAGTGGATGCCGGGTCCGGAAGAGACGCTGTCACTCGAGGTCCGGCACTACGGCCAGCGGCCCGGCGAGACCGCCGTCTACGACGACGACGGGGCGAGCTTCGACTACGAGCGCGGGGAGTATTCGTGGACCCGCTTGAGGGTGGAGCGCGACGAGGGCGGGACATGGAGAGGCCTCGTCCTGGCCGACCCGGCCGGGAGGGCCTGGCGCTACTCCGACGTCCAATGGACCTTCATGACTCGCTGAGCCGATCCTCTACCTGGGCATGAGGGTCATGGCGCCGATCACCATGGCCTCCACACCGGACTTGACGCTGGGTTCGGGCTCGATTCTGAAGAGCGGCGAGTGGTGAGACGGCGCATCATCCATGTCTTCCACGGCGGTGCCGCCCACGCTGAAGTACACGCCCCTCACGCCGGTTTCCGGGCCGACGAAGTAGGCGAAATCCTCGGCGCCCATTCCCTCCCGGGGCTTCTCGTACATCCGCTCCGCCCCGAGGCGCTCTTCGAAGGCGGACTTGATGCGCTGGGCGAGCTCCCGGTCGTTGATCGTCGGCGGGGTGGATTCCGTCGAACGGATGACCTCCGGGAGCAGATCCTCGGGAACGCCAAGCGAGCGAGCGACTCCGTCCGCCACACGGTCGATGGCATCGAGGAGGATCTCGCGAGTCTCCGGATCGTCCGCCCGCACCGTCAGCTGCATCTCCACCCGGTCGCCGATGATGTTGTGCTTCCTCCCGCCGTGGATCGCGCCCACTGTAATGACCCCGGGACGAAGGGGTGCGATGGTGCGGCTGACGACAGACTGCAGGGTCACGACGATCTGCGAGGCAACCAGGACCGGGTCGACGCCCTTGTGCGGTGAAGCCCCATGAGCGCCGATTCCGTGCACGACGATGTCGACGGAGTCCGAGCTCGATCCCGTGATGTCGAGCGCCACCATCACCTGGCCCGCAGGCTCACCGGCCGAGACGTGGAAGGCGAGAGCATAGTCGGGCTTCGGGAACCGCTCGTACAGACCGTCTTCGAGCATGGCGCGGGCCCCCGAGATCCGCTCCTCCGCGGGCTGTCCGATCAACACCAGCGTTCCTGACCACTGGTCCTTTCGAGCGGCCATCTGACGGGCCGTGCCGATCATCGCCGTGATGTGGACATCGTGACCGCAGGCGTGCATGACCGGCTGCTCGATACCGTTGATATCGACCTGGCGAGCGGTGGACGCGTAGGGAAGACCGGAGTCCTCCTCGACCGGCAACCCGTCCATGTCTGCGCGCAGCATGACCGTGGGGCCGGGGCCATTCTTCATGACGGCCACGACCCCTGTGCCACCAACGCCCTCCGTCACCTCGTAGCCCAGCGATAGGATTTCCGCGGCGAGGCGCTTCGCCGTCTCGAACTCGCGGTGTGACAGCTCGGGGTTTGCATGGAAGTGCAGGAACAGGGCCTCGAGATTGGCTTCGTAGTCGGCTTCGACGTCGGCCCGGAGTTCTTCGTCAGCGGCAACCGGGGTCGTCCCGAGGGTCGCCATTACCGCGATGGCCAAAGCTCTTTGCATCTCACCTCCGATCCAGGGTTGGAGCCGTGAGTAGATCAGAGTTTCCACAGTCACGGCAAACCGCGGCCGAGCTCCGCCTTCCCCTGTATGCGCAGCGGGGTGCGGGAGTGCTAGGATCCTCAGCCGCAGACCCCACTGGAGGACCCGTGAAGCAAGTGA
>CAXMOH010000314.1:0-8391 GCA_964194855.1 uncultured Hyphomicrobium sp. | reverse complement strand
CACGGTCCTGGGCCACGAGTTCGTGGGGGAGGTCGTCGAGACCGGCAGCAGCGTCACGTCGATCAAGCCGGGCGACCGCGTCGCGAGCCCGTTCACGACGAACTGCGGCCGGTGTTTCTTCTGCACGCGAGGCCTCAGCTGCCGCTGCCCCGAGGGCCAACTCTTCGGATGGGTCGAGGGAGGGGAAGGCCTCCAGGGGGCCCAGGCGGAGCGGGTGCGGGTGCCCCTGGCCGACTCCACGCTCCTGAAGCTCCCCGACGCGGTCTCCGACGAGGACGGCCTGCTGCTCGGGGACGTCTTGTCGACGGGCGACTTCTGCGCCGACCTGGCCGGTGTCGACGCGACCGGTGTCTATGCCGTCGTCGGGTGTGGGCCCGTCGGCCTCATGGCGATCGTGGCGGCCCGGCATCGGGGAGCCGAGCGAATCGTCGCCGTCGATGCGGTCCCCGAGCGACTCGAGTTGGCCCGTACGTTCGGCGCGCGTCCCGCGAGCTACAAGGACGGTTCACCACTCGACGTGGTGCACGAGGCGACCGAGGGCCGGGGTGCCGACGCGGTTCTCGAGGTGGTCGGAAGCCCGGCGGCCACACGCCTGGCGGTGGATCTCGTCCGGCCGGGGGGAGTCGTGGCCTCGGTGGGTGTCCACACGGAGGAACACTTCGCCTTCGGGCCCGCGGAGGCCTACGACAAGAACCTCACGTATCGAAGCGGCCGGTGTCCCGCGCGGAACCAGATGGAGCGTCTGCTTCCGCTCGTCAGCGAGGGTCGTTACCCGTTGAGCACGGTGATCTCGCACCGCCTGCCGCTCGAAGACGGCCCTCGAGCCTACGCGCTGTTCGACGGGAAGCAGGACGGCTGCACGAAGGTCGTGCTGCGGCCCGGCTAGGCTTGGGCGAGGCGGCGCTCTCGGGCCTTCCTGGCTGCCTCCTCGCGGGAGCGCGGGGGGGCCGATGTCACGAGTTGGTCGATCAGGCGTCGGGTGGTGGCCGCCACCTCCGCCACTGCCTCGTCGAAGGGGGCGGTGTTGGCTTGCGAGGGGTTCGTCGACCCGCTCACCTTGCGGACGTACTGGAGGGCGGCGGCGCCGATCTCGGCATCTGTGACCGGGGGGGCGTAATTGTGGAGGCGGCGAATGCTGCGGCACATGAGGCCATCGTAGCCGACCAGGGGGGGATTGGGCAGGGGCGTAGTACACTCGGCCGCGCTTCCGTGGGACGTCAAAGAGCCAGATGACCCTTTCCGAACCAGGCGACCGCTACGCGGTCACGGCCGCGATGATCGCTGCCGGTCTGCTCATCGCGCAGCAGGTGGCCGCGCGCACGACCCGCGACGCCTTCTTCCTGTCGACCCACTCCATCGAGTCGCTGCCGCTCATGATGATGGCGTCAGCTGTGCTGGCCCTCGTCGGAGCCGAGGCGATGTCCCTCCTGCTGGCTCGGCGGTCTCCCTTCAGGGTGATGCCAGCGGCGGCAGCCCTGTCCGCACTCCTCCTTGCCCTGGAGTGGGTGCTCAGCCTCTTCATGCCCTCGGTCGCGGCCATCGTGGTCTATCTGCACGTCGCCACGTTCGGCGGGGCCCTCATCTCGGGGTTCTGGTCGCTGGTCAACGAGCGGTTCGATCCCTATACGGCGCGGCAGGTGGTGGGGCGCATCGGGACGGGGGCCGCGGCGGGGGGAGTGATCGGCGGGCTCGTGGCGCTCGGTGCATCTCAGGCACTCTCGGTCCCCAGCGCGCTCCTCCTGCTGAGCATGCTCCACGGCCTGGCCGCGTGGGCGCTGGTGCGTGCGCGAGGCTCGGAGCAGCCGGTCGGCGCGGGCGCGGAGAGGGTCCCCGCTCTTGCGCTCCCACTGCTGGCCCGCGTGCCGTACCTCCGCACACTGGCGCTCGTGGTGCTCCTCGGGGCGATCGTTGACGCGCTCTTCGATTTCCTGTTCAAGGCCCGGACGGTCGAGCTGTTCGAGGACGGGCCCGCCATGATGGCGGTCTTCGCGGTCTTTCACACGAGTCTGAGCCTCCTCAGCCTTCTCCTGCAGTCGACGCTCGTTCGCCCGGCGCTGAGCCACCTCGGGCTGGCCGGGACCGTCGCCCTCCGGCCCGCGGTGGACGTGGCGACGGCGCTGCTCGGCATGGCCATGCCGCGCTTTGGCACGGCCACGCTGTCGAGGGGGGCTCACGAGTCCCTGACGAATTCCCTTTTCCGATCCGGGTACGAGCTGCTCTACACGCCCCTGCCGGAAGGAGAGAAGCGGCGGGTGAAGGCAGTGGTGGACGTCGCCGTCGACAAGGCCGGGACGCTCATCGGCGGTGCGCTCGTGGCGGCGATGCTGGCGCTGGCTCCGCTGGGAGCGGAGGCGCGCCTGTTTGCGGTCGCCGCCGCGATTTCGGTCGCGGGCCTCGTGCTGTCGAGCCGGCTTCACCTCGGATACGTCACCGCGCTCGAGAAGAGCCTCCTCGCGGGGCGGGTGCGCCTCGATCCCAGTGAAGTCCACGATCGCACCACCGAGCTGACGCTGGCCCAGACCGGGGTCATCGAGCGCGGCGCCCTGCTGGATGAGATCGAGGCCCTGCGGGGGAAGACGAAGGGGCAATCTTCCAGGTCGCGAGAAATGACGACGGCGGAGAGGCCGGCCGTCTCACCGCCCCGAACGGACGCCCTCGTCGACGACCTGGAAGGCCTCCGATCCGGCAGCCGCACCCGTGTGCGAAAGGTCGTGCGGTCGAACCCCGAGCCCAGCGCTGTCCTCGTCGCAGGTCTCATTCCTCTGCTGTCGAAGGACGAGCTCTATCCGGAGGTCGTGCGCACCCTCCGCAAGGTGGCCCCGCGGGTCACTGGACAGCTGGTCGACACTCTCCTCGATCCGCGGGCGGATCCGGTTGTGCGGCGCCGGATCCCCCGGGTTCTCAAAGCGTGTCCGACCGCTCGGAGCGCCACCGGTCTCCTGGCGGCCCTCGACGACGCCGGCTTCGCGATCCGGGCGTCGTCCGCCGCCGCACTCGCGGCCCTCCACGAGAAGAGTGCCGTGCTCAAGGTGTCGCGAGCCGAGGTGTTCGAGCGCGTGCAGGAGGAGCTCGGACGGCCCAACGCAGGGGAGCGGCATCTCGCACACGTCTTCACGCTGCTCTCGCTCGCCCTCGAGCCCGAGCCTCTCCGGATCGCCTGGGCGGCGCTGCGCGGCCAGGACCGGGCGCTGCGCGGCACGGCTCTCGAGTATCTCGACACCGTCCTTCCCAGCGAGATATTCGAGCCGCTGCGGAGGCGATGCGGAGGAGAAGTCCCGGCGAAGGCCGTGCCCCGTCCAGCGGCGCAGGTCGTGGCGGACCTGCGTGCTTCGTCCGTCAATCTCCGCCTGGACAAGCCACCCTGGGGAGGAGGGGACGGGGAGGGTGCAGGCCCTGATTCTTAGCCCGCGCTATCCAGGAGGAAATCGGGTGCGGCGAGACAGCGCTTGAGGCTGTCGCGGAAGGTCTCGACAGGATCCACGGGAGGGGATGTTAGCACCCTGTCGCTCTACTCAGAGATCGACGACGATCGGCGCGTTGACCGGTCGATAGCGTGTGTCGACGCAGGCCGCGTTGACGAACTCCGTGCCGTCGATCGTCTCGCGGCCGTAGCCCTCGTGGATGTGCCCGAAGACGTGAAGCCGCGGGCGCCGGTGGGCGAGCGTTGCGCGCAGGTCGTCGCAGCCGGCGTGAGGGCCCTGTCCGAACTTCCGCCCCAGCGCCAGGGCCTCGCCCTCGACGCGGTCGAGGATCCCCCGGGGCGGTCCGTGCGTGACGAGCACGTCGGTCTCCTTTGGGATCAGGTCCCACTTCGCTCGAAGGGCCTCCCCGCGGGTCAGATTGAACGCATAGTCCAGGAACCAGGGCTGCCACGGACTGCCCCAGACACGCAGACCATTGATCGTCGTCGCCGAGTCCTGCAGGTACACGATATCGTCCCCGAGAAGGCTGCGGGCGTCCTCCGGGGCGTCCTCGAAGAGGCGGTCGTGGTTGCCGGCAATGAAGAGCTTCTGCGGATGGGGCAGCGCGCGCAGCCACGTGGCAAAGCTCACGACCTCTGCCGCCGTGCCGCCGAGCGTGGCGTCCCCGGCGTGAATGAGCACGTCGCCATCGGGGACGTCCAGGGCGTCGTGATGTCCGTGGGTGTCGGCCAGGCAGACGATGCGCACCCCACGACTCTCCCCCCGCGACGGACCCGCGTCAAACACGAGGCCCGAGCACGGGTTCCCGCGAGCGAGAAAATAAGAAGGAAAGGGCACTTGCGGCTCGAGCATCGAGAACTTACACTAGGCCTGTCTTGAGCGAGTCACCCGCGCCAGGATCTGTTCATTCGCGCCACTCCCTTCCCTTCCCCTCCCTGGTCGTGTCTCCCGGGTCACCCCGGCTCTGCGCTGCCGAAGCCCCTGTTCGGCGGGAGCCTGCGAGGAAGAATGAAGAAGCTCTTCGTGGTCGACACCAACGTGGTCCTCTTCGATCACACCTGTATCTACAACTTCGAGGAGCACGACGTGGCACTGTCCATCGTCGTGCTGGAGGAGCTCGACCGCTTCAAGCGCGGCAACGACCTCATCAACTTCGAGGCACGGGAGTTCATCCGTGAGCTGGACCAGCTCGCGGGCGACGGACCGCTGACGGACGGACTACCGCTCGGTCCCGAGCGAGGGCGCCTGTTCGTCGAAGTGGGAGAGCCCAGGGCTTCGCGGGTCGAGCGTGTGTTCGCTGGCAGCAAGCCCGACCACCGCATCCTGGCGCTGGCCGAGGAGCTGCAGATGCGGCAGCCGGAGCGCCGGATCATCCTGGTGAGCAAGGACGTCAACCTGCGCATGAAGGCGAAGTCTCTGGGCTTGATCGCGCAGGACTACACCACGGGCAAGGTTCAGCACGTGGACCGGCTCTACACCGGGACGACCCGTCTCGAAGGGCTGCCGAAAGACACGATCGCCCGCTTTCACACGAAGCCCCACACGGTTCCCGTGGACGAAGTCCCCTTCGGCGAGCCGCTGCCCGGGCTGCACCCGAACCAGTACTTCGTGATGCGAAACGGCAGCCTCAGCGCCCTCGCCCATCACAACCGCGGCCAGGGCGCCTTCGAGCGCGTGGCCAAGCGCCCCGCCTACGGCGTCGAGCCGCGCAACGCCGAGCAGATCTTTGCCCTCGACGCGCTGATGCGGCCCGAGGTCGAGCTCGTCACGCTGACCGGTCGCGCCGGCACGGGCAAGACCCTGTTGGCCCTCGCCGCGGCCCTCGAGCAGCGGAAGAGCTACCACCAGATCTACCTCGCCCGGCCCGTCGTCCCCATGGGCAACCGCGACATCGGTTTCCTGCCCGGAGACATCAAGAGCAAGCTCGACCCCTACATGCAGCCACTGTGGGACAACTTCTCCGTCATCCGCCACCGCTTCTCCCGGGAGAGCCGCGAGCACAAGGCGCTCGCGGAGATGATCGAGCACGAGAAGATCTGCATCGCCCCCCTCGCCTACATCCGGGGCCGTTCGCTGGACCACGTGTTCTTCATCGTGGACGAGGCCCAGAACCTCACCCCTCACGAGGTGAAGACGATCATCACGCGGGCGGGCGAGGGCTCGAAGGTCGTCTTCACCGGTGACATCCACCAGATCGACACCCCGTACCTCGACAGCCAGTCGAACGGCCTCACGGTGCTGATCGATCGGATGAAGGACCAGGACCTCTTCGCCCACGTCAACCTGGTGAAGGGCGAACGCAGCCCGCTCGCCGAGCTGGCGAGCACGCTGCTCTAGCAGCTCACGGCGTGAGCGCCATCCGCCTTCGGATCTCGCGGAACGGCTCGCTGGAGCGGAGGTCGCCGAACAGCGTCGTGTGGTGCATGGATAGCGGCGGACTTCGTTCCTCGAGTGCCTTCTCGATCCAGCCGAGCGCCTTCTCCGTCTCGCCGAGTCCGCTGTAGGCCCACGCAAAGAAAGTCGGCGCCACGTACTCCTCCCGGGCCCGCTCGCTGAGCTCCTCGATGATCCCGAGGGTTTGCTCCCGCCGTCCCGCCTTGCCGCAGCCAAATGCCAGCCAGCCCAGGTAATGGGGTGCGCGGCCGGAGAGTGTCGCCGCCTTGTCCAGTACCGAGATGGCCTCTTCATGCCTCCCGGCGCCTATGTAGGTGCCGCCGAGCACCCAGAGCGTGTAGAGAAAATCGGGTTCCATCTCCAGCGCCCTGTTTAGCGACTCGATGGCCCCGTCGTACTGGCCCTGGTGAAGCAGCGCTTGCGCCAGGCTCGTGTTCACGTAGGGCGACAAAGGGTCCAGCGCGAGCGCACTCTCGGCCATGGGAAGCGCGTCTTCAGGCCGGTATGTGACGCCGAGGAGGAAGCTGTACCAGCAGCGGGCGAGGACGTACTCGGGGTTCCTGTCGATTGACGCCTTGAAGCTCCGCTCCGCGCCGTCCCAGTCCCACAGCAGCCAGGTCTGCAGCAAACCGCGGGCCGCGTGGGCCTCGGCGAGGTCGTCGTCCAGGGCCAGCGCGCGATCGACGGCCGCCGTTGCGTGCTCCCGGGCGGCAGCGGGCTCCATGCCGTAGTACCCGAGGCTACTGTAGGCGTTCGCCAGGCCGACGTGGGCCAGAGCGTACCCGGGGTCTCTCCGCGCCGCTTCCTCGAAGAAACCCGCCGCCTTCTTCAGCGAGTCTGCCTCCCGTCGATACCAGTTGTGCTGGCCCTTGAGATACAGATGGTAGGCCTCGACGTCGTTGGTGTGCCGCCTTCCGGGGCCGGCCTTCTCTTTTCCAACCAGGCGGATTCGGAGCGCCTCGACGATGCGCTCCGAAATCTCATCCTGGATGGCGAAGACGTCTTCCTTCTGGCGGTCGTATCGCTCAGACCACAGATGCGAGCTGTCGTCCACTCGGATGAGCTGTGCGGTCACGCGCAGGCGATCCGCTGCGGTCCGCACGCTCCCCTCGAGGATCTGGTCGACGCCGAGGGTGCGCCCGATGTGTGCGATGTCGTGAGACTTTCCGGCGAACTGGAAGGAGGATGCGCGAGCCACGACGCGCAGGCCGTCCACCTTCGTCAGTGCATTGAGGATGTCCTCGGCCATCCCCTCGCAAAAGTAGTCCTGGTCCTTGTCAGGGCTCATGTTGGAAAACGGCAGGACGGCGATCGAGACGGTCGAATCCGGCCCGGCCGGCCCTCGCCCCGGGGAGCCGCCGGCCGGCGTAGCCCCTGCTGCAACCTCTTCGAGCGCCGCCGCCATCTCCGCGGCCGTTTCTGGGCGATCCTCGGGACTCTTCGCGAGAGCCGGGCGGAGCACCCGCTCGAGGACGGCGGCTTCACCGGTCAGTGGGGGCGGTTCGTCGTGGAGAGTCGTGGACAGCACCTCGACCACCGTCGCACCGACGAACGCCGGCCGGCCCGCCACCGACTCGTAGAGAATAGCGGCGGCCGCGAAGAGATCCGTTCGAGCGTCCACCTCCCGGCCGAGCACCTGCTCCGGGGCCATGTACCGCGGCGTGCCGATCAGGAGGCCGGGCTGGGTCAGCGCCGTCCCGGTCTCGATCGATCGGGTCAGCTCCTTCGGCAGGGGTCGCGCCAGGCCGAAGTCGAGGAGCTTCACGCCGTGGGGGGTGAGGAACACGTTCGAGGGCTTGAGGTCCCGGTGGACGATGCCGCTTTCGTGCAGCGCCTGGAGCGCGGCGAGCATGCCGCGGCCGAGAGAGACAGACTCGTCCAGCGACACTGGTCCGCGGGCGAGTCGCTCCGAGAGGGGCTCGCCCGACAGCAGCTCCATGGTGATGAACAGCTGCCCGCCGTCTTCGCCGATCTCGTACACCTGGCAGACGTTCGGGTGGTTCACCCCGGCAGCGGCCCGGGCCTCCCGCCGAAAGCGTTTGCGGGCCGACTCGTCGGGCTCCGTGATCGTCTTGACCGCGACCCGACGGCCGAGGCTCTCGTCCTCTGCGGCGAAGACGACGCCCATGCCCCCCTGACCGATCCGGTGCAGCACGCGGTAGCGTCCCAGGCGGTCGGGAATCTCGGTCGAGCGGGGTGCGCTCGAGCCGCGCAGGCCGTCCAACAGCCGGCGCACCAGGCCCTTGCGAGAGCTCCCGCCCGGGACCGGGGTCACTTCCGTGCGGTCGTCATGACTGCTCATGGTCGTGCGGAGGGTCCCGGGAGTATAGCGTCCCTACAACCGTCCCGCCTCGTGCCGGACGCCGTCAGTCACCCCGCTCGCCCGACGTGTCGTCCGCCACGTAGCTGAAGTCGTCCGGAAACTGGATCGCCGCCTTCCACCAGGCGAGGGTCGCCGGCTCGTCCATCTCCGAGAGATCCGGCGCATCCCAGACAAAGGCTTCTTCCATCTGTCTTCCGAGCAGGGCCAGCTTCCGTCCCGTCTCTGTCTGCTTGATGCTCCACGCCGCCAGGG
>CAXMOH010000313.1:0-3322 GCA_964194855.1 uncultured Hyphomicrobium sp. | reverse complement strand
GTGGACGGCTTCTACGCCAGCACCCAGGGGGGCGAGGCCGGGCGATTCACCCGTCCCGAGTCCTTCAAAGAGAGCGTCATGCCCTCGGATCTCAGGGTGCAAAACGAGATCAACGACTCGTGCATCTTCAACATCCTCCACGTCTGCGACTTCCACCTGCCCTACGACGACCTGTCGCCGTTCCTCGACTATCCCGGCGACGTGGTCAACAGCAGCCTCCACGTCGGTGACGAGACGATGACCCCGAAGGCGGCGTCCGAGCTGTTTGGTCGTCCGTTCATGGGCGGCCTCGAGCGCAAGGGCATCATCGTGAACGGCAGCGAGGAGGAGATCCGCCACGAGGTTCAGGACGTTCTGGCCCACGCCGCGGATCGACAGATCCTGGGCGCGGACTGCACCCTCCCGGCCGACATCGCCTGGGAGAACATCCGGACGGCCATCCAGGCTGCCCACGACTTCCGAAGAAGCTAGGTCTGATTCATAAGGAGAAGCAATGAACAAGAAGTGTTGGGTCGCATTCGCCGCCGCTCTCCTCGTGCTGCCCGCCCTCGCCGTGGCCCAGCCCGAGACCCCCGTCGAGGAGTGGACGGGCAAGACCATCCTGCTCATCGGGGCCCACCCGGACGACGACTCAAGGTCCCAGGGCACCCTGGGCCTCCTCAAGGCGAACGGAAACGACGTCTGGGTCCTCCTCATCACCACCGGCAACGTCGGAACCCAGGACCCGGACATGTCCCGCTTCCAGCTGGCCACCATTCGCCGGCAGGAGGAGCTGGACGCCCTGAAGGACGTGGGGATCGACGAGGATCACTACATCAACCTGGGCTACGATGACGGCCTGCTGGAGTTCGAGAACAAGAAGGAGGTCGTGGCCCAGCTGGTGCGGTACATTCGCAAGATCCGTCCGGACGTCCTGTTCGCCTTCGATTCGGGGCCCACGTATCGCCGGTGGCACAAGACCGACCACCGGGCGGCGTCCTACCTGGCCGCCGACGCGACCCGGGCCGCCATGTGGCGCCTCCTCTTCGAGGGCCAGATCATCCACGAGGGGTTGACGGCGCACCGCATTCCCGAGTTCATGTTCTACGACACCCCAAAGGATGCGGAGAACACCTGGGTCGACATCTCGAAGTTCGCCGAGGCCAAGGCCCGGGCGCGGACGCGGTACATCAGCCAGTTCGGTGACGGCTGGGACAAGTACGAGGGTCCCACCCGCACCCCCGAAGCCCAGGCCGCGGCCGAGAAGGATGCCCTGGAGCGGATGAAGAAGGTGGACGGCAAGTACGTGGAGGGCTTCCGCTACTACAAGGGCTTCCCCGACAGCATGGGCAAGTAGTTGGCGGCGGTCGATCTCGTGACCCTGGGCGAGGCCTTCGAGGACCTCGTCTTCCTCGACCTTCCGCGGCTGCCGCGGCTGGGTGAGGAGATCAAGACCGACCGCTTCCTTCAGACTCCCGGTGGGGGGGCCCTGATCACGGCTGTCTCGGCGTCCCGCCTCGGCACCCGCTGCCGCGTCGTCAGCGCGGTGGGTGACGGGGCGGCGGCGATGCTTCGTGCCGAGGGCATCCAGGTCCGGAACCCCCGCCGGGAGGGTGAGCCTCACGCGATCTCGGCGGCGCTGTCGACGCGCCGCGACCGCAGCTTCGTCACGTTCAACGGCGTCAACGACCGTCTCGAGCCGCGGCTCGCTGCGGCCGTCGGCAAGGAGCGCGCGCGCCACATGCACTTTGCTTTCTACCCACGCGACTGCCGGCGCTGGGAGCGGGCCGTCGTCGCCGCTCGCCGGCGGGGCATCTCCACGTCGTGGGATTTCGGCTGGAACGAACACCTGCTGAAGGACAAGGGCTTCGCCGGGCTGACGGCGGCGCTCGACTACGTCTTTCTCAATGAAGTCGAGGCTCCTCTGTACTCGCGGCGGCGCAGCTTCGACCGCGCGGTCGACTATTGGCGCTCCCACGCACGAAACGCGGTGATCAAGCTCGGTCCGCGGGGCAGCTCCTGGGTGTCGCCTTCGATTGACGTGAGCGCCCCCGCACCGCGGGCGCGGGTCGTGGACACCACCGGCGCCGGCGACGCCTTCGACGGCGGCTTTCTCGACGCTCTTCTCCGAGGCGCCGGCCCCGTGGCGTGCTTGAGGGCGGGGAACCGGATGGGCGCCCTCTCGACGCGCGCACCCGGCGGGATTGGCGGGCTGCCGCGGCCCCGGAAGCGCCCATGACGATGAAGATCGCCATCATTGGCGGCGCGGGCGTCCGGACGCCGCTCCTCTCGGCGGGGCTCGCCGGCTCCGATCTGCCCCTCGGGGAGCTGACCCTCTTCGATCCGGATCGCGACCGGCTGTCGGTGATCGCACCCCTCGCGGACCGCATGGCAGAGGGTGTCCCGGTCGCGGCCTGCGACACCGTGGAGGAGTGTGTCGAGGGCGCCGACTTCGTCTTCACGAGCTTCCGGGTGGGGGGGATCGAGTCCCGGGCCCGAAACGAGGCGACGGCGCTGAAGCTGGGGCTCGTTGGTCAGGAGACGGTGGGCTTTGGCGGCTGCGCCATGGCCCTGGCGACAATCCCGGCGATGGTCGCCCACGCGAAGGTGATCGAGCGGGTGGCCCCGCAGGCCTGGATCGTCAACTTCACCAACCCCGTCGGGATCATCACCCAGGCGGTCCAGACGGCCACGGGAGCAAAGATCATCGGGATCTGCGACACGCCCACCGAGCTGTTCGAGGAGGTGGCTCGCGCCCTCGGTCTCCCCTCGAACGAGTGCCACTTCGACTACTTCGGGCTGAACCACCTGGGCTGGCTGCGCGAGGTCTACCACGGCGGCAGGCCGCAGCTGGCCGATCTCTGGGACCACCCGGAGCATCTGGGCGGCCTCTATCGCACGGACTTCTTCGATCCCGCATTCCTGGCCGATCTCCGGCTCCTGCCCACGGAGTACGGGTACTTCTACTATCAGACCGCTCGGGCCATCGAGAGCCTCCAGCGGGCCGGCGAGAGCCGCGGTGTGATGCTCACGCGGCTCAACGCGAAGCTGTTCGAGCGGCTCACGAGCGGGGAAGGCGATCCCGCAACGGTCTATCGCGAGTACATCGCCGAGCGCGACTCGACCTACATGCAGCTCGAGTCCGGGTCGAAAAAGCCCCTTGCGCCGCCGGCGAGCGCCGCTGTGACCGGATACGACCGCATCGCCCTGGCCGTCATCCGCGCGATCCACTTCAACACGAGCGCCGTGATCCCCCTGGACGTGGCGAACAAGGGCAACATCGCCGAGCTGGAGGACGACGACGTGGTGGAAGTGCCCTGCGTCGTGAACGCGGACGGTCCCC
>CAXMOH010000312.1:0-1895 GCA_964194855.1 uncultured Hyphomicrobium sp. | reverse complement strand
CTCGAGGCCTTCGGCCAGCCAGACGAGGGGTCCTCCCGTGGCAAAGCCCGAGTACTTGAGCTGGTCGGGAATCGACGAATCGATGTCCACGACCAACGGCACTCGCAGGAGGCGGGCGAAGGGGGCGACGAGGTGCGCGGCTTCTTCGACGGCGTGAAGCACGTCGTATCGACCAAAGGCCAGGCGAAGCACGGCCTCGACCATGAACGGGACGTCGAGGATCATCTTCGCGAGCGAGGGTCCCGCCTTCACGCGCCCCACGGGGAGCCGACGGCTCCGCAGGTGGCGGACGCCTTCGACAGGGGCCGGCTCGCCCTGGGGGAAGGTCAGCAGGTCCACCTGGTGGCCGAGCACGGCCAGCGCGCGGACGAAATGGAGGACGGCGAGCGGTGTTCCCCGCACCTCGAAGAAGGGCTGGGGGGCGAGGAACAGGATGCGGAGTGGCTCAGCCATCCCGGCTGCAGGAGCGCGACCAGGCACCCCGAGGTTCAGTCACCGAGGTCCTTCTCCGCGTCCATCGCCGCCATGCAGCCCGTGCCCGCCGCGGTCACCGCCTGGCGGTAGCGGTGGTCGGCGACGTCGCCGGCAGCGAAGACGCCCGGCACGCTGGTGGCGCTCGTCCCGTTGCGGGTCAGCAGGTACCCCTGGTCGTCCATCTCGAGCTGGCCGTCGAACAAGGCCGTGTTCGGCGTGTGCCCGATCGCCATGAAGATGCCGCCTGTTGTGACTTCGTGGCCCTCGTCGGTCTTCACGTTGCGGATCATGGCCCCGGTGACACCCTTGCCCGGGCCTCCCAGGATCTTCTCCACGACGCTGTCGAGGAGCCACTCGATCTTCGTGTTCTCCCGGGCCCGGGTCTGCATGACCTTGCTGGCCCGCAGCTCGTCGCGGCGGTGCACCACCGTGACCTTGTCGGCGAACTTCGTGAGGAACGTCGCCTCCTCCATCGCGGTGTCGCCACCCCCCACGACCAGGACCTCCTTGCCCTTGTAGAAGAACCCGTCGCAGGTGGCGCACGCGGAGACGCCGCCGATCTTCGTGCGGAACTCCAGCTCCTCGGGCAGCCCCAGCCACCGCGCCCGGGCCCCGGTGGCGACGATGAGGGTGTCCGCAGTGAGCTCGCCTTCGCCAAGCGTCAGACGAAAAGGTCGCTCCCCGAGCTCCGCCTTCGTGACCTCGCCGGTGGCAAACTCCGCACCGAACCGCTCGGTCTGCTTGCGCATCCGATCCATGAGCTCGGGACCGAGGATCCCCTCGGGGAAACCGGGGTAGTTGTCCACGTCCGTCGTCAGCATGAGCTGGCCGCCGGGGACGTCGGTGGCGTCTGTGCCACCCCCGCCCTCGATCACCAGCGGCTCGAGCTCGGCCCTCGAGGCGTAGAGAGCAGCGGTCAGGCCGGCCGGGCCCGACCCCAGGATGACGACACGGTAGTGACTCTTGCTGGGCATGGGGACTCTCTCCGTTGGCGGTTAACGACCCAGTATAATCGTTCGGATGATCGACACGGCCCGTATCGACGTGTTGCTTGCCACGCTCAACGCAGCCGACGTGGGCAGCCTCGATACTATCGCGGAGAAGATGGGGCAAGTCAGGACCGCCCTCGAGTCGCTCGGCCAGGACAAGCTGGCAGGAGCGGCCGGGGACGCCCTCACGGCGCTTCACCGCGGGGACGTGGCGGAGTTCCGGCGAGGGCGTGCCTTCCTGCAGAGCAAGATCGGGCACTTGAGATAGGGTCCGCCGCCGAGCGGGCTGAAGTCCGGCCGGCGGAGAGGAGCGGCCCGGTGAAACCCGGGCCGCGCTCGCGCGTCTGAAGGAGGCGAACACTCTCGCCCCCCAGGAGAATCGAAGGGACACATGAACGAGATCGACGTTGCCAGGCTCAACGAGGCCGTCCG
>CAXMOH010000311.1:0-5619 GCA_964194855.1 uncultured Hyphomicrobium sp. | reverse complement strand
TGCGCCGTGGGCTTCGTCGTGGTCCGACGCGTCCTGCCCGAGACCAGGGGCAAGACCCTCGAGGAGATCGAGCGCGAGCTGTTCGGTTCGGCGGTCTCCTAGCCAGCCAGGCTAGCCCTCGGTGCCGGTGGCCTTGTCGTCCGTGTCCGCTGCCTGAGCCGCTTCCGCCTGCGCCTTGCTCTTGGCGGCGAGGCTGGCCTTGAGGGCCTCCATGAGGTCGATGATCTGGGCCTTCGGGGCCTCGGGTGCGGCTGTGATCTCCTGGCCTTCGATCTTCTTCTGGATCGCGGCGAGATATCGCTTCTTGACGTCGTCCTCGTAGTGCTCGGGGTGGAACTCGTCGGCGGCGATCTGGGCGATGAGCTGCTCGGCGAGCTGGAGCTCGGAGTCCGTGAGCTCGGCGTCCCCGACCGGCACCTCCGAGATCGGTCGCACCTCGTCCGCGTAGAGGAGCTGCTGCATGACGAGGCCCTTCTCGACCGGGCGGATCAACACGAGGTGCTGCTTGCCCCGTGCCGCCCACTTGGCCAGGGCCGAGCGCCCGGTCTTCTTCATCGCCTCGTTGAGGAGACGGTAGGCCTTCTCCCCGCCCTTCTCGGGCCCGAGGTAGTAGGGATGGTCGAAGTAGACGGGATCGACCGCTTCCGCCGGGATGAACTCGGTGATCTCGATGGCCTTCTGCGCCTCCTGCTCCATCGCCTTGAGCTCTTCCTTCGTGAAGGCAACGTACTGGTCCTTCGAGAACTGGTACCCCTTCACCATCTGGTCCCGGGGCACGACCTCGTTGTCCTTCGGGCAGACGTACTGCTGCTTCATGCGCGACTTGCACTTGGCGTGAAGGAGGTTGAACGAGACCGCGGAGGAGGACTCCCCGGCCGAGTACATGCGGATCGGGATGGACACCATCCCGAAAGACAGGGTTCCCGTACCGATCGAGCGGGCAGGCATGAGATCATTCTGCCACAGCTGGTCAACTCCCCACCAGTCGCGGTGACCTGGGACTCATGCGGTTCTGCCATGAGCTGTCGTCGATGGCCAACGAGTCGTCGTTTTCGGCCGCTGAGCTGTCGTCCTGCGTCATGAACGACGACGGTGACGCACCTCCTCGATGATCCATCAACCCTTGTATGCGGAATCGTGGTCCGGGTGCAGCGAAAGGAGCCGCAGGAAGTCCCCCTCGCGGAGGGCGATGGCCCGGACCTTGCGGCTCAGGCGGAGCGAATACACCTTGCCACCTCGGGGCGCCTTCAGATGCGTGATGGCCTCCCAGTGGAAGCCGGCGTGCGAATACAGAGTGTTCCAGTCCAGGTCGCGGAGGCGACCGAGCGACGCGATGACCTGCTTGAGCTCGGCCTGCTCGAGACGGAAGAAGACGTCCTGGAACTCCGGGCTGTTCAGGTCCAGACGGACGCGGCTACCGCCGGCGGCCACGCGAGCGTCCCGCGCGCTTCGTCTGCTCCTCGACCAGGGTCTCGAGATCCGTCTCCGCCGGGCGTGTCGCCGCCGACCACGCCAGGCCGCGCGCGATCTGGGAGCGGTGGGGCTCGTCGATGGCCCACAGTTGACTGTCCGGCACCATCGTCACGGGAGTCACCAGGATGCTCCCGTCCTCGCGCCGCTCGAGCCGCAGCGTCCTTCCGGCGTAGGCCTTGCCGAGCGAGATCTGCCCGCTCTTCCCCACGACCTTGATCTCGGCGTCAAGCGTCAGAGGCATGCATTTCTTCCTTTCCTGCCATCATGCTCACATGCCATGGTGCCAGATGCAAGCCAGAGCGTGTCTCCCGGAGCAGATGACAGGGTTCCCGTCCCGATCGAGCGGGCAGGCTTGACAGTGTTCTGCCACAGCCGGTCAATTCGTTGAGATCGTTTGGGTTGCGCGCCGCTGGGCTCAGGATGTGGGGGGTCGGGCGCGGGTTTCTCCTCCACTTCCCGCGCTGGATGCTTCGTTTCTGGCGCTCTAGAGGGAACTTTTCTCCCCCCAGTCGAGCAAACCTATATAGAGGCTCATGCAGGACACGCTGAATCGGAGCATCCTGGATCGGTTCGTGCTGGGGGACCAGAGAGCCTTTGAGTCGGTGTACCGGCACTTCGAGCCGGATGTGTATCGCTGGATCCTGCGGATCGTCCGGGATGAGGACGCGGCAGATGAAGCCCTGGTCGAGGCCTTCTGGAGAGCGTATCGCGGAAGGGCCCGCTTCGACTCGTCACGCAGCTTCGCGGCCTGGATGCGAAGGATCGCCACCAACGCCGCCCTCGACAGTCTCAGGACGGCGCGCCGGCACGCGAGCTTGCGCGCGATACCCGCCACCACGCCCGCAGCCGGCGCTTCAGATGACGCTCTGCATGAGTCGATCGCTCTCGCGTTCGGGAGGCTCCCCCCCAAGCTGCAGGTGGCAGCGACTCTCGCGCTCGTCGAGGAGCAGCCGTACGCTGAGATTGCCGATGCGCTGAATGTTCCGGTGGGCACCGTCAAGTCTCGTGTGTTTCGGGCGATCAGGGCGCTGAGGAAAGAACTGGCGCATATGGGGGTTCGACCATGACTGATGAGGAGCATCTCGCGAGCCTGCTTCGTGCGGCGCTTGGGAGAACCACCGGGCGAGGCCCTTCGCGAGACCTCTGGCCGCTGATCGTGGAGCGAAGCCGGCAGCCGGTGGGATGGTCGTGGCTCGACGTCGGCCTCGGTGCGATCGTGGCGATCCTGCTGCTGATGCGTCCCAGATGGCTGTGGCTCCTCGTGTATCACTTGTAACGGAGGAAACCATGCGACCGCACCCGTACCTGCGCGCCTATATGGCTGGAATCGTCGTCCCCACCCTGTTCCTGTTGGTGATCGGCGCCGTCCACGCCTATCAACGCTATTACTTCGAGGTTCCGAATCAGTTCGTCCTCGGGCTGCCGGCGCACCCGCTCGAGCGGGCCCTCCTGTTCCCCATGGCGATCGTGCCGAACGCCTGGGGCGTCTGGAACATGCTTCATCTGGCGCTGAGATCCCGTGTCAAGCTGCCACTGGGAGTGCACGGTTCTCTCCTGGTCCTCGTCCTGATACCGGGCGGAGTCGTCCTGACGCGGCTCTTCGACTCCTTCACCATCCAGATGCAGTTCGCCGTTCCCATGATTCCCATCGGCATGGGTGTCTACTACCTCGCGTGGAAGTACCTGGTCGGGCCGCTGAATGACGAGATGGGGATCGCCTGAGATGACAGGCGTGAGCGGCTGCCCCGCGGGGGATCATCTAGCTCGCCCCTCGCGCGGAGAGCCGCTAGTCCTGCAGGTATCGCCGTCGCGGGAGAAAGGGGGGCGATGTGGGTCACGTGTCGCCCGCGGGCGATGAAGGGTCGGGCTCGAGGTTCGACCCGGCGTCCACATCCGAGCCTGGGGGCCACTGGAGCGCCGCCCGGAGACCGGGGCGATTGTCCTCGAGACGGATCTCCAGCTGGTGGAGCTTCGCCACCGCCTCCACGAGGCTGAGGCCGAGGCCGCTGCCCGGCGAGCTGCGGCTCGAGTCGAGGCGGTAGAAGCGCCGGAAGACCGGTTCCCGCTCCCACTCGGGGATCCCGGGGCCTGTGTCGGCGACCGACACACTCGGCCCGCCCCCGGCCGTGTCGACGACGACTTCGATCGCCCCACCCGCGGGCGTGTACTTGAGCGCGTTGTCCGTCAGGTTGGCCAGGGCCTGGGAGAGGAGCTCCGGATCGCCGAGGACCACCGGGCGGGACGGCGTTCGCAGGGCCAGCGTCTGCCCTCGCTCCTCGGCCAGGGGCTCGTAGTACTCCACGACGCCGGCCGCGAGGGAGACGAGCTCGATCCGCTCGAAGCCGGAGCGCCGGGCGCCCGATTCGAGGCGTGCGATGCGCAGCAGGGCGCTGAACGTGCCGAGAAGCCCGTCCGCCTCCCGGATCGCACCCTCCACCGCCTCGCGTCGGCTTTCCGCGAGGCTCTTGTCCTTCAGAAGCCCGTCGAGACGGTTGCGCAGCCGGGCCAGGGGCGTGCGCAGGTCGTGGGCGATGTTGTCGGAGACCTGCTTCACCCCCTCGACCAGCGACTCGATCCGCTCCAGCATGCGGTTGAGGTTATCAACCAGCTGGGAGAAGTCGTCGCCGGTGTCGTCGGCCGGGATCCGTCGCGACAGATTTCCGGCCATGATCTCGGCCACGGTCGTGTTGATCGCGCCGATGCGACGCAGGCTCGTTCGGCTGGTCACCACCCCGCCGACCAGGGCGAGGAGCGCGGCCATCACGAGCCCCCAGATCGTGGCCTGCCGGATCAGCCGCTGCATCGACTCCAGCTCGTGCATGTCCCGGCCGACGAGTAGCTGATAACCGCCGCGCAGGCGGAAGCTCCGGGCCCGCGCGCCGTGGATCTCGGGGTCCCCCTGGGACGTGGCGTCGCCGAGGCGGAAGACAAGCCAGCCCTCGACGTCCGGCTCGACCCGCGGCCAGCCGCCCAGGTTGCCGGCCAGGGGCGTGAGGTCCGGCGCGGCGAGGAGGTAGATCGATGCCCCCGCCGGGCGGCGCGAGAGCCGTTTCTGTATGAGCGCGGTGAGTCCGGCCCGGCCCGAGGCCCGGTAGCGCTCGGCGAAGCTCCCGATCTCTGCCTCGATGGTCTGGTCGGCTTGTCGCAGCATGTACGACGCCGTCGACCAGTAGATGAAGCCCAGGACGAGCAGGACCGAGCCGCCAAAGACGACTGTGTAGAGGAGCGCCAGCCGGAAGCTGGCGCTACGCAGCAGGCGGGTCGCTCTCACGGAGGACGTATCCCGAGCCGCGCACGGTGTGCAGCAGCGCTCGATCGAAGCCCTTGTCGATCTTGCGCCGGAGGCGGCTGATGTGAACGTCGATCACGTTGGTCTGGGGATCGAAATGATAGCCCCACACCTTCTCGAGGAGCATGGTCCGGGTCACGACGTGCCCGGTGTGCCGCATCAGGTACTCGAGAAGCCTGAACTCCCGCGGCTGCAGGGCGATCGTCTGCCCATTCCGTTGCACCGTCCGCTTGAGCAGGTCCATCTCCAGGTCGCCCACGCGCAGCCGGGTCTCGATCTTCTCCGTGTCCCCTCGGCGAGCGAGCGCCTCGAGCCGCGCAAGGAGCTCCGAGAAGGCGAAGGGCTTCACGAGATAGTCATCCCCACCCCGGCGCAGGCCCTCGACGCGGTCGTCCACCTCGCCGAGAGCGCTCAGGACGAGGATTGGGGCACGGCGGCCGGCATTGCGCGCGGCCTCGACGATGGACAGACCGTCGACGCCCGGCAGCATGCGATCGACGATCATGAGGTCGTACTTGCCCTCGAGGGCCAGGAAGAGCCCCTCCTTGCCCTCGGCCGCCGCCTCCACGAGGTGACCGCTTTCCTCGAGACCGCGGGCGATGAAGGAGCGGGTTTCCGGTTCGTCTTCGACCAGCAGGACGCGCATGCGGTTTCGAACCTCGACGATGAACGAGTTGAGTATAGCGGCTCTGTCGGACCGTCCCGCGCTCCCGGCGGGACGTCGGGACGCGAAGATGGCCCCGACGGCACGTCGCCGCCGGGGCCGGGTACGAACGAACGTCCAGGAGGGACGACGGCCCTCAGGCGAGCCCGAGGGCGACGTAGCGGGACTGGCTCCCGCGCACGACCTTGAGAAG
>CAXMOH010000310.1:0-3414 GCA_964194855.1 uncultured Hyphomicrobium sp. | reverse complement strand
AGACTCGCCATCACCCGCTGTGTGGCGATGTGAACGCATGTGCCGCCGCAACAGTAGAATGCTGGCCGCCGCACTGAACCAGGAGGCCTCATGACCCCACGCGAGCTCTGGGAGAGCTACAAGGCACTGCTGTTCGACGATCCCGACCTCGGGGTGCGGCTGGACCTCAGCCGCATGGGCGTGAGCGCCCGCGATCTCGAGGCCTCGGAGAGTGCCCTCCAGAAGGCGTACTCCGCCATGGACGATCTCGAGGCCGGCGGCATCGCCAACCCCGACGAGAAACGCATGGTGGGCCACTACTGGCTTCGCGCCCCCGAGCTGGCTCCCAGCGACGAGATCACCCAGGCCATCCGCAAGACGGTGACGAGGGTCAAGGGCTTCGCCGCCCGGGTGCACGACGGGGGAGTCAAGCCCCCCGGGGCGGATCGCTTCTCACACTTGCTCGTCATCGGCATCGGCGGCTCGGCTCTCGGCCCGCAGCTCGTGGCCGATGCGCTGGGCGGGACCGGAGATCGCCTCACGCCCCATTTCCTCGACAACACCGACCCGGGTGGCATCGACCGTGTCCTCGGCGGGCTCGGGGAGGCCCTTCGCGAGACCCTGGCCATCGTGATCTCGAAGTCCGGGGGCACGCCGGAGACGCGCAACGGCATGCTCGAGGCCACCGCCGCCTTCCGCTCCCGAGGCCTGGACTTCGCTCTTCAGGCCGTGGCGATCACGGGAGAGGGCAGTGCCCTCGACGAGCACGCCCGGGAGACGGGCTTCATCGATCGCTTTCCCATGTGGGACTGGGTGGGAGGCCGCACCTCGGAGACGAGCGCGGTGGGCCTTCTCCCGGCGGCGTTGCAGGGGATCGACATCGAGGCATTCCTCGAGGGAGCGAGAGCGATGGACGTGGCCACTCGCCGCCACGAGACGCGGCGGAATCCCGCAGCGCTTCTCGCCTTCGCCTGGCACGCCGCCGGCGAGGGCCTGGGCTCGAAGGCCATGGTGGTGTTGCCCTATCGGGACCGCTTGCTGCTCTTCAGCCGCTATCTCCAGCAGCTCGTCATGGAGTCCATCGGCAAGGAGAAAGACCTGGACGGCCGCGTCGTCCATCAGGGACTCACCGTGTACGGCAACAAGGGCTCAACCGATCAGCACGCCTTCGTGCAGCAGCTCAGGGACGGCACCGCAGACTTCTTCGCCACGTTCGTCCGCGTCCTGCACGATCGAGACGACGCCGGCGTCGAGGTGGCTCCCGGGGCCACCAGCGGAGATTTCCTGGACGGTCTCCTGCTCGGCACACGCCGGGCCCTCTTCGAGAGCGGTCGCCCGTCTCTCACACTCCAGATCCCCGACGTGTCGCCCCGGAGCCTGGGGATGCTCATCGCGCTCTACGAGCGGGCCGTCGGGCTGTACGCCCACATGGTCAACATCAATGCCTACCACCAGCCGGGGGTCGAAGCGGGCAAGAAGGTGGCCGCCGGCGTCCTCGACCTGCAGAAGGGCGTGCTCGCCGCCCTCGGAAAGAAAGGCAGCGCCGGCGCCACGTGCGAGGAGCTAGCCTCCGCAGCCGGCGCTCCGGACGACGTGGAGACGGTCTTCCACATCCTGGAGCGTCTCAGCGCGAACGCCCCCCGCGGAGTGGACCGTCGTCCGGGATCGAACCCCTTCGACGCGGTCTACTCTCCTCGCTCCTCGTGAGCGCCTGCCACCCGGGATGCTGCGCGGCGCCATTGGACAAGAGAAGTGGCGTGGAGCGCCTTGACCGGTGCTGAACGGAGCGGCAGACTGGTCCTTCGTCCCGCAGCGCGAGAAGAGTGGCAGCCCCGCGGCACGGCGACCAATCTGATGAAGAGACTCCCGGGAACCCTCGCGCTCGCCCTCCTGCCCGCTCTCGCCCTCGCTCAGGCCCAGATCGACATCGGGCCGCTCCTCACTGAGCAGGGCCGCACGATCGAAGCCATCGAGTTCGAGGGGATCAACGTCACGAAGGAGCACATCGTCACTCGTGAGATTCGCTCGAAGGTGGGCGATCCCCTCGACGTCAGAACCGTGGCGGCGGACGAGCAACGTCTCCACAATCTCCAGATCTTCTCCCAGATCGACATCAAGCTCGAGGCGGGAAACAGCGGCGGGGTTCGGCTGACCTTCGTCGTCAAGGAGATGAACTCCTGGCTGCCGACCCTGGCGGTCAAATTCACCGAGCAGGACGGTTTCTCCGCCGGACCGGGCCTGTCCGCGCTCAACCTGACCGGCCGAAACATCCGTTTGTCGGGCGCCGCCATCTTTGGAGGCACCACGCAGTTCTGGGCCGACTTCACCTGGCCCTGGATCACCGGTCACCACGTGGGCGTCGGGGGCCGAGGGGCCCACCTCGAACGGTTCGACTCTCTGAACGAATTCCAGGAAACCAGCAACGAGTTCACGCTTGTCCCCTCCCGCTTCCTCGGGGAGAGAGGCCGCCTCGGGGGCCTGGTGCAGATCCTCACCGTGGCCTCGGACCGACCGGGGAAGACGCTTTCACCCACGAACGAGGACCTGCTGGTCAGCCTCGGAGTCAGCATCGGGTGGGACACTCGCGACGCGTGGAACAACCCCCGGGGAGGCTGGCTGAACGAGGTCCAGGTCTCGAAGACCGGTGGCGCCCTCGGGGGCGACGCCGACTTCTGGTCGCTCATCGTGGACCTGCGCCGCTGGCAGCCCACCTTCGGGCTCCAACGGCTCATGCTGAGCGGCCTCATGTCGCTCCAGAGCGGGGAGCTGGGGGTCGACATTCCCGAGTACGCCCAGTACCGCCTCGGCGGCGCCAACACCATTCGCGGCTACGACGTGGAGAAGCTAGGGCGCGAGCTGTTCGGCCGCAACCAGCTCCTGGGCACGGTCGAGTACTCGTTCCGGGTGGTCCCGCCGCGCCTCTTCTCCATCTGGAAGCTCAACTTCCGCCTCGGCCTGGAGCTCGCGCTCTTCGGCGACGTGGGCGTGGCGTGGAACGAGAGCCACGAGCTCAACTCCCGCCGGACTCGAGCCGGCCTGGGAGCGGGAGTGCGCCTCCTCGTCCCGGGCAGCGACATGGTCCGTGTCGACGTGGGCTGGAGCCCCGAGGGGGGATTCCGCATCCACCTGGCCGGCGGGACGAAGCCCGAGCGCCAGCGCGACCGACTGCGCTAGCGGACCCCTGGCCGTGGGGGATAATGGACCGCTGTCGGCCGTGCTGGTCGGCCGGGGAACACCGTGAAGCGAGGAGGGGACATGGGTGAGGGCAGCCGAGGAGGTCGCCCCCCGAGTGACGACGCCCGCACCGGCCGTTTCTCCTCCGACCGATCGATCTACGAGTACTGCCGGGACATCTGGAATGTGGCGCCGGTGCCGGTCGCAGAGGCGGCCGAAGAGGAGACCGCGCGGTGAGCCTGTCGCGCCAGATCCTCGTTG
>CAXMOH010000309.1:0-3764 GCA_964194855.1 uncultured Hyphomicrobium sp. | reverse complement strand
TCGTGGCAGAACTGCAGTTTTTCGTGCAGTAGCATCACCACACCCCCGCGGGCGCGAGCCGCTCGCGGGGGCCAACCGACCTGTGTACACCGGACCCCTGGGCGGGCTGAGGATATGCCATCGCGGTCTCGAAGGAAGTCCGGCGAGCCCGTTGCCGTCATCGACATCGGATCGAACTCGGGCCGCGTCATCGTCTATCACCAGGAGACCGGGGGCCACCTCCGGATTCTCGCCGGGAGCCGGGCCCCCCTTCGCCTGGTTCGAGACCTGGGAGCCGAAGGGGCCATCGCCCCGGAGGCGCTGGAGCGGGCCTTCGAGGCGCTGAGGGACTTCCGTTCTGTGGCCCGGGGCTCCGGCGTGAGTCGCCTGGTCGCCGCGGGAACCTCTGCCCTTCGGGACGCGTCGAACGGGCCGGCGTTCATCCAACGTGTGAAGCGCGAGCTGGGCATCAAGATCCGCCTCCTGTCCGGGGTGGAGGAGGCCCGCTATGGCTTCCTCGGGGCGGTGGGGGGCCTTCCCGTGGTCGACGGGGTCCAGTTCGACCTGGGAGGCGGCAGCCTGCAGGTCGCGCGGTTTCACGGGCGACGGCTCCTGGGGGCAACCAGCGTGCCGTTGGGTGCGCTCCGGGTCTCCGACGAGTTTCTCCGATCCGACCCACCGACGGCGAGAGAGATCCGCAACGTCCGTGAGCACGCCCGGACGGTCCTGGGCGAGGCCGGCCTGGCACCCCTCGGGAAGGGCGATGGCCTCGTGGGCACGGGCGGCACCCTCCGCAACCTGGCGCGGGTGGAGCAACGGGCCTCGGGCTATCCCATCTCACGGCTCCACGGGTTCACACTCACCCGGAGGCGGTTGCGGGACGTCACCGCCGAGCTCCTTCGGCAGAGGCTGAAGAAGAGGGGCCGAACCCCCGGGCTGAACCAGGATCGCCGAGATTCGGTGGTGGGCGGCGGTCTGGTGGTCGAGGCCCTGATGGACGTCCTGGGTGCCAGCGAGGTGCTCGTCTCGGGCCAGGGAGTCCGCGAGGGCCTGGCGATGAGCCTCACCTCCGAGCGGCTGGGAAGTCCGCAAGCGGTGCGACAGGCCTCTCTCGACGCCCTCGCCAGCCGTTTCGCGGGCTGGTCGCCGGACCGGGCCCGCCGGCGCGAAGCGGTGGCCGCGAAGCTTCACGACGCCCTCGAACGCTGGCCTTCGCCGGAGTTCGCGGAGGCGCTGCGCCAGGCGGCGTGGATCCTGGACATCGGTCGCACGATCGACTTCTTCGACCGCCACGACCATGTGGCGGATCTGGTCCTGGAGACCGACCTCGGGGGGTTCACCCATCGCCAAGTGGCCGTTCTGTCGGCCATCCTGCGCCGCGCCGGGGACGAAGACTCCAAGCCGAAGTCGTACGCTCCCCTCCTGGACCGGAAAGACCTTGCTGGCCTCGAGCGCGCTGCGGTCGTGCTGACGGTGGCGGACGAGATCACCGAGCGCACCCCCCCCGGTTCGCGCATCGACGTGACCTGCCGTCTGCGGACAGGGGAGGCCGTGATCACGGTCCCCGCTCTCGAATCGTGGGGCGTCAGACGCCTTCAGGAGCGTTTCTTCAGAGCCTTCGAACGGCAGCTCCGGATCGCTCCGGGTGGCGAGAAGCGTCGCCTGTCACGACGCCGCTGACGCCCTGCCCACCACGGTCTTCTAGAAGAGCGTGTAGATGAACGGAGCCACAGCCGAGCCCTGGGTGAAGACGACCAGGAGACCCAGAAGCGCCAGCATCAGCACGATCGGTCCCAGCCACCACTTCTTACGGACCTTCATGAACATCCACAGCTCGGCGAAGATCGCCAGCTTCTCTTTCGATCCCTCGAACGCCATCGTGTCGACTCCTTGTCCCGGTCCGACGATCTCCCTGGCTTCTGTCGGATCGGGCTAGTCCAGCTCGTAGAGAGTCCGCCAGTCCACGTCTTCGCGGAGCGGGGGCTGCTCCTTCTTGTCGAGCACGTGGTGCCCGAGGACGAGATGATCCATGTTCGTCCGCATGAAGCACAGGTACGCGTCGTGGGGAGTGCAGACGATGGGCTCCCCGCGCACGTTGAACGACGTGTTGATGACGATCGGCACCCCGGTGATCTTGTCGAACTCCGCGATCAGATCATAGTAGAGCGGAGCCTCCGCCCGGGTGACCGTCTGAAGCCGGGCCGAGTTGTCCACGTGGGTCACCGCGGGGATGATGCGCTTGCCCTCCCGAACCTGGGCCACGAGGAGCATGTAGGGGCTGTCGCAATCGATGTCGAACCACTCGTGCGCCTTGTCCGCCAGGACCGAGGGCGCGAAGGGACGGAATCCCTCCCGGAACTTGATCTTCATGTTCAGGGTGTCGCGCATGCTCGCGTCCCGCGGGTCCGCCAGGATGCTGCGCCCACCCAGAGCACGGGGGCCGAACTCCATCCGGCCCTGGAACCAGCCGACGACGTTCTGCTCCGAGAGGAGCTGGGCCGTGCGGCGCGGCAGCTCCTGCTCGGCCAGCGTCTTGTACTTCGCTCCTGCCTCGTCCAGGTACTTGGCAATGTCGGCGTCCGAGAACTCGGGGCCGAGGTAGGCGTGGCGCCAGGCCTTCGTCCGGGGCTGCTTCTCCAGGGTGTTGTGCAGGTAGTGCGCGACGCCGACGGCGCCCCCGGCGTCGCCGGCCGCGGGCTGGATCCAGAGCTCCTTCATCGGGGTCTCGCGGATCACGCGGCCGTTGGCCACGCAGTTGAGCGCGACGCCCCCGGCCATGCACAGCCTCTTCAACCCGGTCTCCTCGTGGAGGTGGCGGGCCATGGCCAGCACCACCTCCTCGCACACCTTCTGGACCGATGCGGCAATGTCGAACTCGCGCTCGGTCATCCGGGTCTCGGGCTTGCGCGGGGGACCCCCGAAGAAATCGTCGAAGGCCCCGTTCGTCATCCGTAGCCCGTAGTCGTAGGCGAAGTACTTCATGTCGAGCTTGAACGAGCCGTCGTCCTTCAGGTGAACCATGTCCCGCATGATTCGATCGAAGTGGACGGGCTTGCCGTAGGGTGCCAGCCCCATGACCTTGTACTCGGCGCTGTTGACCTTGAAGCCCAGGTAGTACGTGAAGGCGCTGTAGAGAAGCCCGACGCTGTGAGGGAAGCGGATCTCCTTGAAGAGCGTGATGTCCGTGCCTCGGCCCACTCCGTACGAAGCCGTGGCCCACTCGCCGACCCCGTCGATCGTGAGGATCGCCGCCTCGTCGTAGGGCGAGGGGAGGAAGGCCGAGGCCGCGTGGCTCATGTGGTGCTCGGCGTAGAGGATCGGGCCCGAGTAGGGCTTGAGCTCCTTCCGGATCGTCGAGGGCACCCAGAGCTTCTCGTGGAGCCAGACCGGCATGGCCTTGCGGAACGAGTTGAACGAGCGGGGGAACGCGGCCACGTAGGTGGAGAGCATCCGCTCGAACTTGAGCAGTGGCTTGTCGTAGAAGCCGACGGCGTCGATCTCTTCCGGGCCGATGCCGCTCTCCTCGAGGACGTAGGCGATGGCGCGCTTGGGAAAGTCGGAGTCGTGCCTCTTCCGGGTGAAGCGCTCCTCCTGCGCCGCGGCCACTACCTGGCCGTCCCGCATGAGAGCGGCGGCAGAGTCGTGGTAGAAGCAGGACAGGCCGAGGACGTGGGTCGGCATCAGAACTGGTGTCGGGCGGCGCGCTCGGCGCCGAGGGGATTCGGCTCGTGGGCTCGCCAGAAGGAAGGCTCGGGCTTCAGCCGCCGGTCGAGAGGATCGTTTCC
>CAXMOH010000308.1:0-7389 GCA_964194855.1 uncultured Hyphomicrobium sp. | reverse complement strand
GAACTCGTGGAAGAGCGTCTCCGCATCGTCCCACGAGAGGAGCACGGCCTCCCCCGGCGCGCCCTCGACGAAGTTCGAGTTGTTCGAGCCGAGGACCGTTTTCTTGCCGTCGAAGGTTTCGTGGGCGCGGTACGCGGTGGCCCAGGCTCCCGAGCGCTTGCCGGACCGCGTGTAGGGATCGAGGTACCAGACGCCGACGTGGTCGCCCGAGGCCTCGTCCGTGACCTCCCACACCGTCACGTCTTCGTGAAAGACGGGAACGGCGCCTTCGGGAACCGGCGTGAAGGCGAAGCCGAACAGCTTGCCGGCCACGAAGAACATGGCTTCGCGCAGCTTGTCGAGCTGGAGATATCCCTTGATCTCGTCGGAATCGAGGTCGTGCTTCGCCTTGCGGACCTTCTCGGCGTAGTAGCGATAGTCCCAGGGCTCGATCCTGACCCCGGCGCCTTCCGAGTCGGCGATGGCCTGCATGTCGGCCACCTCCTCCTTCACCCGGGCGATCGAGGCACGCCACACCGTCTCCAACAGCTCGAGGGCCCGCTCGGGAGTCCCGGCCATGCGGTCCTCGAGGCGCCACGCGGCGTAGCTGTCGTAGCCGAGGAGCTGGACGCGCTCGTTTCGCAGTTGGAGGATCTCGGCAACGAGCGCATTGTTGTCGTTCTCGTCGCCGTTGTCGCCGCGCGAGTAGTAGGTGCGCCAGACCTTCTCCCGGAGCTCGCGCTCGTCCGAGAACGTCAGGAAGGGGTCCATCGACGATCGGGTGTTCGTGATGGCGTACCGGCCGTCCTGCCCGCGCTCCCGGGCGGCCGCGGCAGCGGAGCGGACAAACGAGTCCGGCAGGCCGCTCAGCCGATCCTCGGTGATGAACAGGACGTGGCCCTCCTCGTCGGCGAGCAGGTTGTTCGCAAACGTCGTGTGCAGCTCGGCCAGGCGCTGGTTGATGGCCGCGTACCGCTCCTTCTTCTCGCTCTTCAGTGTCGCTCCGTTGCGTGCAAAGCCGTCGTAGGTCAGCCAGACGAGCCTCTGCTGGTCGGGACGGAGCGATTTCATCTCGGCGCTCTCGTAGACCGTCTTGATGCGCGCGAAGAGTGCCTCGTTCTGGGTGATCTTCGATCGGAACTCCGAGAGTTTCGGGGCCATCTCCTGCTGGATGCTGCGGAACTCGGGCGTCGAGCGGTTGGCGCTCCAGATGCCCTGATAGGTCAGGACCCGGTCGAGATCGCGTCCCGCCCGCTCCATCGCCACGATGGTGTTCTCGAACGTCGCCGGCTCGGGATTCCGGGCGATGGCGTCGATCTCCTCGAGCTGCCGGGCCATGCCGGCTTCGAGGGCGGGCTTCAGCGCCTCGAGATCCATCTTGTCGAACGCGGGCACACCCCCGTAGGGGCCAACCCACTCGGCCATCAGGATGTTGTCCTTCAAGTCTCCGCCCTTCTTGCTTTCCGGATCGCCCGAGCACCGGACCAGTGCTCCGGCCCCTAGAACGAGGGCACAGGTGGCGACCACGGCGGGGGTGTTGCGAGGCATGCGGCGAGCTCCTTCGAGGATTCTCTTCGAGCCTATCAGGAGCGGGGGGAGAGCGTCGCGTGCGCCACAGGTGTTGCGTGAGAGATCGGGCCCCTTCCGGGAGTGCTCAGAGACTCTTGAGATCGCGCCAGAATCTCTCGGCCTGCCGGTCGGTGAGGTGAGGGGCGAGCTCGAGATCCTCGGCCGAGAGGGGAACGATCGCGGCGACATGCTTGGAGCCTCGCATGAGCACGACCTGCTCGCCCCGGACCGCCGCGTCCACGAGGGCGTTCAGTCGAGCCTTGGCTTCGCGAATGGTCACCAGGTGCATGCTCCCAGTGTGACCCTCTAGTGAGTGCTTGTTCAAGGGACCTATGCCAAGGTCCCCCATTTCTGTCCCAACCTCAGTGCCCGAGGACGTGGCACAGCGTGCAGCCGACCGGGGCGCCGCGGTCCCGGTGGCAGTCGAGGCAGGCGGTCATGTTGGTGGAGACCTCCTGCTGGAGGACGTCCCGCATCTCGACCGGGCCGTGGCAGGTCGCGCACTCCTCCCCCGCCGCGAGGTGCTCCTTGTGGCTGAAGAACACGATGCCGGGCACGCGATAGACGGGCACCCACGGGATCGGCTCTCCCGACTCGGCCGCCGCCCTGACCTTCTTCACTTCGGGGCTGTCGGCCGCGATCTGCTCGTGGCAGACCATGCACTCCCCGGCCGGGACGATCTCCGCGAAATCACCCCGCTCGACGCCCGTGTGGCAGAGGACGCACTCGAGCTCGGCCTCGCCCGCGTGCATCCGATGGCTGAAAGCCACCGGCTGGGGCTCCACGGAGAGGGGCAGCGTCTCCCGGGGCGAGCGATAGGCGTCCGTCTGGGCGACGAGGACTGCTCCGGCTCCGAAAAGGGCGCTTGCCAGAGTGATCATCCCTGGGCGCGGGATCACTTCTTCTCGGGAGCGCCCGGCAGGGCGAACGCGACGATCTTCCCGGTGAATGTCTTGTCGTACTTGTTTCCACCACCGGCCGGGATGACCACGAACTGCTTTCCGGTCGTCGGGCCCAGGTAGGTGGTGGGCGCGGCGAAGCCGCTCGCGGGCAGCTCGACGTTCCAGAGCTCTTCGCCGGTGTCGCCGTTGAACGCCCGGAAGCGGTGGTCGTTCGTCGCGGCGATGAAGACGAGCCCGCCGGCGGTCACGATCGATCCGCCGATGTTCGGGGCGCCGGTCTTCGGGACACCGCGCTTCTTCAGCTCCTCGAACTCCCCGAGGGTCTCTCGCCAGCGAAACTCACCCGTGTTGAGGTCGACCGCGGTCAGCTGCCCCCACGGCGGTTTCTGGCAGGGGTAGCCGTTCGAGTCCCAGAAGAACTCGTGCCCGACGCCGCGCAGGGCGTAGGGGATGGCGGCGCCGGTGCGTCGCTTCGACAGGCGGAAGAGACCTCCGACGTCCAGCGTGTTGACGAAGAGGAGGCTCCTCTGCGGATCGAACGAGGCCCCGCCGTAGTTGACGCCGCCGTTCAGCCCCGGGAAGAGGACTTGATTCGTCTCGCCGAGGGGGTCGTAGATCGTCACGTCGAGGTCGGCCCCCTTCGTCAGCTCAGCGCACTCCGCATGCGACTCGGGGGTGACGTCGGTCAGATCGTCAGCGGTCATCGACAGGCGCGCCAGCGGCGGCGGCTTCACGGGGAACGGCTGCGTGGGGTGGGACTCTTCGCCCTCGATGAGGCTCCTCGGCACCGGGCGCTCTTCGACCGGGAAGAGGGGCTCGCCGGTCTCGCGATGCAGCACGAACACGAACCCCATCTTCGTGACCTGGGCCACGGCCGGCACGACCTCGCCGTCCCGCTCTACGGTGACCAGGACCGGTTGGGCGGGCAGATCGTAGTCCCAGAGGTCGTGATGGATGGTCTGGTAGTGCCAGAGGCGCTCACCGGTCTTGCAGTCGAGGGCGACGAGGCTGTTGCCGAAGAGGTTCTCTCCCTTCCGATCCCCTCCGTAGAAATCGTAGCTGGGCGAGGTCAGCGGCACGAAGACGAGCCCCCGCTCCTCGTCGACGCTCATGAGGGACCACCCGTTGGTGCCGCCGCGGTTCTTCCAGGAGTCGCCCTCCCAGGTCTCGTGACCAAATTCGCCGGGTCTCGGGACGGTGTGGAAGCGCCACAACACCTTGCCCGTCCGGGCGTCGAGGCCACGGATGTCGCCGCTCGGGCCCTCGGGTGCGCCGTCGCTCACCAGGCTCCCCGAGACGACCACGTCTCCGCAGACCGCGGTGGGCGAGGTGAGGGCGTACTGCGCGTCCGGGAAGCCCATCCCCGCGTGCATGTCGACGACCCCGCCGTCCCCGAAGCCGGGAACGAGCCGTCCACTCGCCGCGTCGATGGCCCGAAGCCGCCCCTCGACGTCGCCCAGGAAGATGCGGCGGGACGTCCCGTCGGACCACGACGACACGCCGCGGTTGAGGTAGAGGTTGCGGCGAACGGTCTTGTCGATCCCGGGGTCGAAGACCCAGATCTCGTCTCCGGTCTCGGCGTCGAGGGCGAAGAGGCGGCTGAAGGGCGAGGGGACGTAGAGCACCCCGTCGATGACCAGGGGCGTGGCCTCGAAGGCGGAGCGGGTGGGGAGCTGCGACCCGTCGCTCCAGTCGCCTGTGTCGAAGATCCACGCGACCTCGAGGCTGGCGACGTTCTCCCGATTGATCTGATCGACGACGGAGTGCTTCGTGCCTCCGGCGTCGCCCCCCGGGTGCGGCCACTCCTGGGCAGCCGCTCCCGAGGCGACGGCGACCGCGATCAGAACCCGGGTCCCCTGCCCGAGCTGACGGAGAGTCTTCATGTGGGTCCCTCCTGGTTCGGTCTGGCGGCGACTCTAGGGCAAGACCGGGCGGTCGCGCAACGACTGGGTCGACGGCTGTCTCAGAGAAATCTGGGATTGCGCTCCACGAGGTACGGCTCCTCGACGTCGACGTGAAAGCGGAGGGTCCACCAGAGCCCGGGGAGAAGGGACGTCTCGACCGTATAGTCGCAGGAGATCTCTCGCCATCCGGGCTCGGATTCGACACGACAGCTGGCAGGGTCGAGGTGATCGTCGAGCTCTCGCCGGCGGACGGCATGGGCAATGCGATCCCGCACGACCGCGTCGTCCTCCACCGGAGCTCGGGCCACGACCTTGAGGTCGTCCTCGAGCAGGTAGGCGGTGACATAGTGGGGGAGGAGCCGCCACGAGGCCCACGTCAGGGTCAGGAGCGTCAGCAGCACGAGCCCCCCGGCAACCTTGATGCGGGGTCGAAGGCCCCCGAGGAACGCGATCAGGTCGAGGGGGAGGTGGGCGAGGACGGCCAGCGGACCCGGGCGGGGGCCCCGCTCGCGCTCGACCTCGCCCTTCACCCCATGAAGCCGCAGGGCGTCACGGATCTCCCGGCTCCCGGACCGTTGCGCGATGGCAGAGGGATCGAGGCGCTGCGCCTCGTCGAAGGCCCGGGTCGCCTCGGCGTGGCGCCCCATCTCGTGAAAGACCTCGGCCAGATCGAGGTGCAGGTCGGCCCGTGTCGGCCAGCGTCGGATCATGTTCCTGAGCACGCTTGCGGCTTCGCTCGCCCGGCCGAGAGCGCGCTGGGCGAGAGCGAGGTTCAGGTGAAAGTCCGCTTGCCCGGGCTCGAGGCGGACGGCCCTTTGAAAGGATCGGAGGGCGCCTGGCCGGTCGCCCGCGCCCCAGAGGGCTGCCCCCATGTTCGAGTGGGCCTCTGCGCTCTGCGGGTCGAGCTTCAGCGTCTTCTCCAGCATCGACAACGCCTCGGGCTCGCGGCGGAGACGAACGAGAGCCGCACCGAGGGCGTTCAGGCTCCTCGCGTCGTCGGAGCCACGCTGAACCGCCTCGCGGAAAGCGGTCTCCGCGGGCCCGGTCTGCTCGAGCCGCCACAGGACGGACCCGAGGGCGAAGCGGTACTCGGCGTTCAACGGATCGCGTTCCACCGCCTCGCGGCAGGGCTTCTCTGCCTCCTTGATGCGGCCGGCTCGAAGAAGGGCGTCGCCGAGGATGTGGTAGTAGTCGGGATCGTTCGGCTCCGCCCGAGCGGCGCTGGCCATGAGGCGCAGGGCTTCGCGGTCGGCGTCCTCCCCCACCGGCAGCGTGGCGTCGGGATCGTCCGCCACCTCAGCCAGGTCGTCGAGCCGCAGGCGGAAGCTCACTCTCATCCCGTCAGCCCGCCGACTGTCCCAGCAGCGCCTCCGCGATCTCCTTCCACTCCTGGTCGAGAGAGGCGTCAGGTCTTTGTTTGCCCGACCGCGAGTACCAGTACCCGGCGTTCGAAAGATCGCCCTCCTTGCGGTGCAGGTAGGCGTGCACCCAGGCTCCCTCCCGGTCGTCGATCGACTGGGCGATCTCGTGGGCCTGCTCCCAGTCTCCCCGGGCGTCGCGCCAGAGCGCCTCGACGAGCCTCGGCACACCGGAGGGCGGCGCACTCTGGGAGAGCGAGGCCTGGAGCTCGGCAAGCGTCATCTGCCCGGACATGGTACCAATCTCTCGCCCCGGTTCGCGGGGCGCCTCCACCGTGGTCTGCTAGGATGAGTGGAGCGAACCTGAGCAAGGAGGCGGAGCATCCATGGCACGGGGAACGCCCACTCAGTCGGGCTCGGCGGCGGGTTCGGACCACGCGGCCAAACACGGCCAATCGAGCCACGGCTTGCGCGGCAACTACGAGCGCATGCGGGCCGACTACACGGTCGATCAGGACTACGCAGCCTATGGCGCGGACGACCAGGACCGCTGGAGACGACTCTACAAGAGGCAGATCGACCTCGTGCCCGGACGGGCTTGCGACGAGTACATCGACACCCTGAACGGCCTCGACTACGCCGGCGGAGTCCCCCGTTTCGAGACGGTCACGGCGAAGCTCGAGGCGGCGACCGGGTGGCGCCTCGTGGCGGTCCCGGGTCTGGTGCCCGACCTCATTTTCTTCGATCACCTGGCGAACCGACGGTTTCCGGTGACGTGCTGGCTTCGAGACGAGCACGAGTTCGAGTACATCGTGGAGCCGGACATCTTCCACGACTTCTTCGGGCACGTCCCGATGCTGTTCACGCCGGTTTTCGCGGACTACATGGAGGCCTACGGGAAGGGCGGGCTCAAGGCGGAGGGGCTCGGCTCGCTCAAGTGGCTCGCCAGGCTCTACTGGTACACGGTCGAGTTCGGCCTCATCCGCACGAAGGAGGGTCTCCGCAGCTACGGCGCGGGGATCCTGTCCTCCCCGAGCGAAGTCGACTACGCCATCCGCAGCCCGGAGCCGCGTCGTGTGGGTTTCGATTTGAAGCGCATCATGCGCAGCCTCTACAGGATCGATGCCTTCCAGGAGACTTACTTCGTCATCGACGATTTCAGCCAACTCTTCGAGGCGACCGCCCCGGACTTCACTCCGCTCTATGGTGAGATGGAGGGGCTCGAGGACCTCGCCGCAAACGCCGCGCTGCCCGAGGATCGGCTGGTTACTTGACAGCAAGACCTGACTTCTTCCGTCACTTTCCCTAAGAAGGGGTAGCAGAGACGCCATGAGAACGCTCGGCCGGTTCGATTCACTCTTGCATTCGTTCCTCGCACTGACCCTGGTCGCCCTCGCGGCCTGCTCGCCCTCGGGGCCGCAAGCGAGCGGCACCGAGGCCGTGGCGTCGGGCCCGCAGACCTCGGAGGGTCCGGCGCCCGCCGAGCCCCCTGCCGACGAGCCTGAGCTGGTCGAGGAGAAGGCGTTCGCCGAGCAGTGGAGCCCCTGGACGGGGGACCTGGACGGAATGGTGCAGCGCCGCTTCGTCCGCATGCTCGTGACGACCAACGCCACCAACTACTTCGTGGACCTGGGGCAGCAGGGAGGCGCCACGTACGAGGCCGGACGGCTGCTGGAG
>CAXMOH010000307.1:0-3688 GCA_964194855.1 uncultured Hyphomicrobium sp. | reverse complement strand
GAATCCGCAGAAGGACCGGCTCAAGACGTGGCTCGAGGAGAAGTACGACGCCCTCTCCCGGGACCATCGGAGCGAAGACCTCTCGGACGAGATCGACCCCCAGGTCCTCGAAGACCTGAAAGCCCTGGGGTACTTCTAGCTCTCCTGGTTGCCCCCCCACGCAGGGGGCTCAGCGGCACTCTCTCTTGATCACTTCCGGTCAGGTGCCTCCCCCGACGCTGCCAGCCGGGTCGGCAGGTCGTGGCCCATTTGGCGCAGGAGGAAGACGGACCAGGCCCGTTCGAAGAAGAAGAGGGGCTGGAAGATCGTCTGCAGGACGATGGGCAGGAAGCCGAAGCAGCAGGTGAGGCAGCCCCCCACGACGATGATCACGCCGGTCGCTACGGTGAAGACCAGCTTGAGGAGCAGGTACACCAGGAAGGCGCCGGGGTTCTCCACGATCAGGCCCTCCAGGACCCGGGCCGCCTGGCCGCAGGTGAGGCCCGTCGTGAGCTGGAGTGGCGCGACGAAGTCGCGGAGGGCGATGCCCGCGAGGGCCAGCAGGGGAAGGGCGAGGAAGAGCAGCAGCAGGATCGGCAGGAGGGCCAGGGCGGCGGCACCTCCGGCGGTGTCCTCGAGGCGCCCCTTGACGAAAGCCATCACGGCCACCAGGACGAGGACCGCCGCGAAGAGAACGACGCCGAGTGTGGCGAGGGTCAGCCCGAGCCGCCAGCCGAAGTACGACTGGGCCGCTCGGGCGTGCTCGCGCCACGGGCGGCGGATGTCCGCCCGGCTGCTGGCCACGTTGTCGAGATACAGGAAGGTGCCGCGGGCATTGACCCAGAGTACGAGGGCGATGAGACCGGTGATCAGCAGCAGGGCGACCACGCCGCCGACCGCGACTTGCGCCGCGTGCTCGGAGAGCCACTCCGTCCCGGTCTTCAGGGCCGCGCCCACCTCCTCGAGCGCGCCGCGACCGCTCTCGTCGGGCCAGTCGGGGCCGTCACCGTCGCCTCCCCCGCTCGGGCCACTGCCATTCAGGGTGCGGCCGCACTGATCCAGGAAGGCCAGGAAGCCGAGGATCAGCCATTTCTCGACACGGATGGGAAACAGGTTGCGCCGCGCGTGCTGGATTGCGTCGCGCGCGGCGTCGGTCACCGAGACCTGGGGTACGGGTGTGCTCGTCGAGGCCATCTGAGCTTCCTTCCCGGGCGTCGCCGCGATTCTATACCCGCGACCGGCCTCCGACGCACCCGAGCAACAGCGCGTTATACTGGAAGCTCACCACGTCTGCAGGAGTTACATGAAATCCAATCGTTTTCTCGTCATAGGTCTGGCTGCACCCGCACTCATTGCTCTCGTCCACTGCGGCGGTTCGAGCTCGAACACGCCGACCACACCCGCCGCGACTCCGTCGTCCGCCACCCCGGCACCGGCGCCGGCACCAACCTTCGCGCCTCTGTCCTGTGACCCGACGCCCCCGCCGCTGCACGGGCTCAAGGTGAAGATCCATTCCGACTCGGGCTTCCGCAAGACGATGGACTCCCGGCCACTCGTGGAGGACGTCGACGGCTACTGCAAGGCGACCGGTCAGTCGGGCCGGTTCTGCTTCACCCGACTCGAGGGCGACCCCCAGCAGGCGGACTGCGACCGCATGGCCATGGGGATGGCGACGGACACCGGACGCTACGGCCCCACCTGGACCTTCGAAGGAATGCCGTGCACCGAGGGCGGCTCAGAGCCGGGCTGCTACCACCACCCGGACAACCAGTTCCTGGTCATCGCCAAGGGGAACGGTGTCGTCGGGGCCTGCGCCTCGCCGGACGTGCTCGTCGAGGAGAGCAGCTGCGGCGCCTGCCGCATCTCGGAGACGAGCGGAGACTGCCAGTAGATCCTGGCAGGGCTACTTCGTCTATCGGCCGGCTGGCTCGGTCGCCTTCACGCAGGGCCGAAGGCCCAGCTTCCCGAAGATCGCCATGGCCGGGCTGGCGGGCATGAAACATACGCTTCGTGACACGGGCCACCCGTTTCGGTTACTTTTTTGGCTGGATCCAGGTTGCGGGCTGGAGTGACCGGCGCGACTGGCGGGAAGGCAGGGTCGATGAAGGCAGGCGTTCTCAAGGAAACGTGGCCGGGAGAGGCACGGGTCGCGACGGTGCCCGCCGCGCTGGCCGTTCTGGAGCGGGCCGGTGTCGAGGTGCTGATCGAGACAGGGGCGGGCCTGGCGGCCGGCTTTCGGGACTCGGACTACGAGGAGAAGGGCGCTTCGGTGGCCACTCGGGACGAGATCCTGTCCTCGTGCCCCCTCATCCTCACCGTTCGCTCGCTTGCCGGGGGGCGCGACGCGGACGCGATCGCCCGACTCGGCTCACACCACGTGGTCGTGGGCTTCCTGGAACCGCTGGGCCTCCCGGAGGGTGTGACCGCCCTGGCCGAGCGCGGCGCAACGACGTTCTCGCTCGAGCTCCTCCCCCGCATCACCCGGGCGCAGGGCATGGATGCGCTCAGCTCCACGGCGACGGTGGTGGGCTACAAGGCGGTCCTTCTGGCCGCCGGAGCGCTCCCTCGCATGATGCCCATGCTCATGACGGCCGCCGGCACGGTGGCGCCTGCCCGCGCGTTCGTGATCGGAGCGGGGGTCGCCGGGCTCCAGGCCATCGCCACCGCGAAGCGGCTGGGGGCGATCGTCCATGCGTACGACGTCCGGCCCGCGGTGAAGGAGCAGATCGAGAGCCTGGGTGGCCGGTTCGTGGAGCTGCCGCTCGAGACCGCCGATGCCGAGGACAAGGGCGGTTACGCGAAGGCCCAGGACGCGGCCTTCCTGAGTCGCCAGCGAGAGCTGCTTCAGAAGGTCGTCACGGAGAGCGACATCGTCATCAGCGCCGCGGCGGTGCCGGGCAGCAAGGCGCCGGTGCTGGTGACCGACGAGATGGTGGCGGAGATGCAGCCCGGCTCCGTCATCGTGGACCTGGCGGCGGAGCAGGGCGGCAACTGCGAAGCGAGCCGTCCCGGAGAAACGGTGACGGCCCACGAGGTGACGGTGTTGGCCCCGCTCAACCTGGCCTCCACCGTTCCCTATCACGCCAGCCAGCTCTATGCGCGGAACGTCGCCAACTTCGTCGTCAACCTGGTGAAGGACGGCGTGGCACAGCTGGACAAGGACGACGAGATCGTCCGTGACAGCCTGCTCACCCGCGGCGGCGAGATCGTCCACCCAAGGGTCCGCGAGGCAATGGGGCTCGGCGCCGTCACACCGTCGTCCTAGAGGATAAGAGAGGGTCATGGAATCCTTCATCGCAGCGGTCACGGTCTTCGTGCTCGCCGTCTTCGTGGGCTTCGAGGTCATCCGCAAGGTCCCGCCCACGCTGCACACGCCGCTCACCTCCGGCTCGAACGCGATCTCGGGAATCACCGTCCTCGGGGCCATCGTCCTCGCCGGCACCGAGAGTCCGCTGGCGACGGTCCTCGGCTTCCTGGCCGTGGTCTTCGCCACCGTCAACCTGGTGGGCGGATTCGCGGTGACCCACCGCATGCTCAAGATGTTCAAGAGCAGGGACTAGCCCTTGCCTCCTGGTGTCGTGAACCTCGCGTATCTCGTCGCCGCGGTGTGCTTCATCCTGGCGTTCAAGGGTCTCGCCCACCCGCGGACCGCGGTGCGGGGGAACCTGATCGGCGCCTTCGGGATGCTCCTGGCGATCGTCGTCACCCT
>CAXMOH010000306.1:0-2211 GCA_964194855.1 uncultured Hyphomicrobium sp. | reverse complement strand
GAAGTGACTCCGCCTCGGCGGGTGGCTCGAACTCACCCTGGAAAAGCAGGTCGACGCCCACGACGGCGAAACCGGCGTCGAGGAGCTGCTGCACCGGCACGACCGGCTCCGAGGCCTCGTCGAACAGCCCAGACTTCCCGTCCTCGTGCACCCAGACGACGGTGCCGCGATCCCGTCCCCCGGAAGGCTCGAGGAGAAGAAGAGGCAGCTCCTCCCCCTCGGCCTCGTTCCTCAGCCGCCCCAGGGTGAGTTTGTGAGGCCCCGCCTGTCGATGGCCGGTCGCCTCGAAGGAAACCGCCCCCACGTCCTCCAGGCGACGGCCCAGGATCACGTCGTAGGCGCCGCCCACCACGTCCCGGAACGTCCCGTCGCCCGGCGACAGCCGGTCCAGGTGCGAGGCCGCGTCCTCCGTCATCCAGGCGAGAAGGGCCCGCTCGTGATCCGCGCCCACCCGTTCTCCACGGGGTGCGGGGTGCTGGGCATTCCAGACGGAGGCCTCCTCGCGGCTCAGGGGCTCGAAGTCCTCCTCGAGGATCGGCTCTTCGAACCCGAGCTCGAGATGCCGGTTGAGCCATTCGTACATCACCGCGCGACTGACAGCGTTGTAGTTGTGGCCGAACTGGGGAAAGGTCCGAGCGCTGACGCGGCCCGGGGCTCCGAGCATCTCGTACAGGCTCCGCAGATCGGGCAGCCCCTTCTCCTCGATCTCGAGGGTCCAGTCGTTGGCACCGGTCATCCCCAGGGGGCGGGGGGCGACGAGGGCAGCAATGTCGATGTTGCCGGCCCCGACCCGCAGGTAGCACGCGTTCTCGCACTGGCACCCGCCCTGCATGGCGGTGGAGACCATAACCGCGGGAAAGACGACGGACGGCCGTTGGTCGATTCCGGCCAGTATGAAGGTCTGGGTGCCGCCGCCGCTGTGTCCCTCAACCGCGACCCGGTCGGGGTCGACGTCCGGGAGGGAGAGAAGAAAATCCAGGGCACGTGATGAATTCCAGCTCTGGAGCCCCATCAAGCTCTGCAGCCGGAGCTCGGCCTGGGGGCTGGAGAATCCCCAGCGCACCGGTGTGTTCATGCTCTCCCGCACCCCGAGACCCCGATGCTCGAGCTGGACGCTGTCGGCGTAGCCGACCATGTCGTACTGAAAAACGACACAGCCCATGCGCGCGAGCTGGACCGCGCGGGCCTGGAGATAGTGGCGCCCGCCGACTTCGAAGCGCTCCGCTCCGCTCGCGATCTCCTCGCGGACACGCTCGAGCCCGTAGTCGTGGAATCGGCCGTCGGTTTCGTGGCCGTGCGGCGAGAGGACCGCGGGGCGCCGTCCCTCTTCGCCACGAGGGCGGTAGAGGTTCCCCGTCACCAAGTGGCCGGGCAGCGACTCGAAGAAGACCTTCTCCACGGTGTACTCGGGGCGATCGACCCGGCCGTGGACCACCGCCCGCAAGGGCGTCCGCTCGGGCCACGGCCAGAGTCCCGTGGCAACCCGCACGCGTCGACGGAGTGCCTCCCGGCGCGCCGCCCACTCCTCGGGCCCGGCCACGGCCTGGAACGGGAACTCGCTGTTCAAAGTGCGCAGCGACCGGAGTCGGACGTCGGTGGGGCGCTCCCCCTCGGGCAGTGCCCGCAGATCAGCGGCAAGGACAGGGGAGGCTCCCCCCATGGCCGCCAGGACACCCAGGGTCGACACGAGCAGCGATCCACAAAGGAGACGGGGCAGGGACAGTCTCATTGAGTCCTCCGCAGGGATTCTAACGGCCGGCGAGCAGACCCCACACCTCGAGCTCCGGCAGTCCCGGGGCGAGAGTGAACTGGCTCATGAGCAACTCCTCCTCCCACCCTGGATGCGGAGGGCGTGCCAGCCCGCTATCCGAGCGGTTCCTGGCTCAGGGACCGAGGAGCGCGTCGAACACGTCCGGCGCCAGCTCAGTCAGGGATCCGACGACCACGTCGGCCTCGAGCTCCCGGTGGTGCGGTGAGAGGAGGCCCACCGATCTCATTCCGGCCCGGCGCGCGCCCTCCAGGCCGGGTGGGGCATCCTCCATCACGACGCAGCGCTCGGGCGAGACCCCGATGCGGCGGGCGGCTTCGAGGAAGATCGCCGGGTCGGGCTTGCCGCGCTCGACGTCCCTGGCGGAGGCCGTCGCGTCGATGTAGCGCTCGAGCCCCAGGACCTCCACCACCACGGTCACGTTCTCCGGTGGGGCCGACGTC
>CAXMOH010000305.1:0-7664 GCA_964194855.1 uncultured Hyphomicrobium sp. | reverse complement strand
GACGCCAACGGCCAGATTGCGGTGATCCCGACGACGATCACACCGTCCTTCTCGAAGGGCTCCCCGGTGGCCCTCTTCGACGCCCGGCTCGAAGAGGCGGGGGGGCGCCAGTACGACGTCGCCCCCGACGGCCAGCGCTTCCTTCTGGCCCAACGCATACTTCCAGTGGACAACCCGATCGTGGTCGAGCTCGGCCGGGCGAACGAGATCGGCGCCGCACGCCAGGGAGGGCCGGAGTCGCGGAGATGATTGGCGAGACTCTCTCCCACTACCGGGTCACCGCCGCCATCGGGGCGGGCGGGATGGGAGACATCACCATAGTGCAGAACTGGCTCGCGGAGTTCTCCGAGTGACCTTGCCATCCCGCTCGCCCCTCACCGGCGCTATGTTGGGCGCATGAGTGTCAGCGGACGCGCTCGCGCCTGGCCCGGGATTCGACTTCGGGCGCAAAGAGCCGGCCCTTCGGTGGCCTGAGGCCTGACGAGGATGCCGAGGAGCTTGTACGTCCAGGCCGATCAGAGGCTGCTCCCCGCCGGGGAGAGGTCCCGCCGGCATCTTCGCGTGGAAGTCGTGGCCCCGCGGCGCCCGCCACGAACGCCGGTCAACCTGGCGCTCGTCCTCGACCGCTCCGGCTCGATGCACGGCGAGAAGCTGGACCTCGTCCGCGAGGGGGCGATTCGTGCCGTGCGCTCCCTGGGAGAGAACGATCGCCTGAGCGTCGTCATCTACAACGAGCGGGTGGTCGTGCTGGTGCCGTCCCGGGTGGCCGACGACGTGGCGAAGGATCATGCGGAGACGGTGCTGCGGCGGGTCAGCGCCCGGGGGGACACGGACCTGTGCGGCGGCTGGCTGAGTGGCTGCGAGCAGGTGAGCGAAGGCCTCTCCCCCGCCCGGCTCGGCCGGTGCCTGCTGTTGACCGACGGCTTCGCAAACCGTGGCATCACCGATCCCGAGACGATCGTCAGCCACGCGGCGGGCCTCCGCAAGGACGGCGCCACGACCTCCACGCTGGGCGTGGGTCGCGGATTCGACGAGGAACTCCTGAGCCGGATGGCCGAGGCGGGCGGCGGCAACTTCTACTTCGCCGAGCACGCACGGCAGCTCGCGGACTTCATTGCCGGGGAGACCGGCGAGGCCCTCCGGGTGGCGGCCCGCGACACGGAGCTCGCCGTCCGCCTGCCGGCCGGGGCATCCGCCTCGAGCCCGAACCCGTTTCGGGCACGCTCCGAGGATGGCGCCACGGTTTTCGAGTTGGGGTCCCTGGTGGCAGACCAGGTCTTGAGCCTGGTGATCCGTGTGGATCTCCCCCAAGGTGACGATGGAGACACCGCCCTCGTCGAGTGCCGCCTGAGGGACGCCGACGGGGCGTTCGAGGGAGCGGTCGCCGAGCAGCACTTCACCCACTCGGGCTCCGAGGCCAATGCGTCCCAGCCCCGCGACCCGGAAATCGACCGGGAGGTGGCCACGGCCTACGCCGCCCGGGCGCGCCAGCGCGCGGCGGAGCTGGGGCGAAGGGGCAAGACGGACGAGGGAAGCGCGGTACTCCGGAAGACCGCGGTCCGGATCCAGGAGTACGCCGGGGACTCCCGGGAGCTTCTGAAGCTGGCGTTGGCACTCGAGGACGAAGCCTCGAGGCTCGAGCAGATGGACGACCTGGACTACAAGCGCCTCAAGTACTCGACCTTCCGGGGCCTCCGGTCGCGGGGCGAGGACGGCATGACGATCGGGACCGGGCAATTCCTCTTCGACCGGACCGTGCGCGTGATGTCGAGATCCGAGACCCTCGAGGGCACACAGGCGCCGTTCTTCGTCGCGGCGGTGACGGCCGACCCGGAAGGCACCGGCCTCGTGGCCACGGCGGGCCGAGCCCTGGCCACTGCGGGCGGAGACTCGTTCGCCTTTGCCGTGGTGGACGGCGGAGCGCGGATCCTGGACCCGGGCCCGGGCGAGAAGCTCTCGCCCGACGACGAGCTGGGGCTGTCCTACGCCCTGGGGAGCTCGGAGGAGGTCGTCAAGGTCGCCTTCGTCCGCGGCTCCCTCGAGGGGGGGGCCCTCTCCCACTGGCACCCCGCGGAGAGAGTGGCCATCGTGTCGCTGGGCAGCTGGGACGGCGGCACGGGCGCGCCGGAAGAAGCGCTGGTCGGGTACCAGATGCTCCTGCAGGCCAGCCGGCACGGCCGCGCCGGCTGGGATCCGATAGCCGCCATGCACCAGGATGTCCGAGGATGCTGGGGCGACCTCTGCGAGACCCAGGCGGAGATCGAAGCCAAGCTTGCAGCGGGCGACCTCTGCTCCGAGTGCCGCCGTCTGTACCAGGCCGCGGGCATCGAGGTGGAGGCGTTCCTGCAACTCGTAAGGGCCGTCGGCATGCTGGCGCGGGCGTCGGCCGACTGACCTCTGCTGTGTCTGGCAGTACGGATCTAGCTTCCCTGTGCTTTGGCCACGGCGCTCAGGGGCAGGAAGAGGGGCGTCGCCCCGCCGTGGAGGGCGCCTTCACGGACTCCCTCGAGGGGCTCGAAGCCGTATTGCGCGTAGAAGCCGGCCGCCTCCGGCTTGGCATCGGTGACGACGCCAACGCAGCCCAGGGAGTCCCTCTGTTCCAGAGCAAGGGTCAGAACATGGTGAAGTAGCGCGCGCCCCACGCCGAGTCCCTGGGCGCGCTGATCCACCGCGAGTCGTGCGAGACGCAGGACGGGGAGGGGGTAACCGGGCAGGCGTCGCCTCATGCGGGCGGAAGGCAGGGTTCTCCGCTCCAGGCTCCCCACGCTTACGGTTGCAAAGCCCATCAACCGCTCCTCCACCGCGGCGACGTACGTGACCGCGAGATGGAGCTTGAACTGGTTCTGGCCAGCGTAATGGTGGAAGAATCGATCGAGATCCTGCTGCCCGCAGGAGAATGCGCTTCGATCGTCGTCGGGCCGGAGCGGCCGAATCTCAGGTTCTTCGGCCACGCATCAGCTCTCGGAGCGCCTTGGACGGAGCTGGGGCCTGCTCGACCATGGCTGCAATGCGGTCGAAGGCATCGTCATCCAACACGATGCGAGCCGGGATCAGGGCCTCGTCCGGCAGCTCACGCCGAGCCTGGATGAAGAACAGGAGCGCCTGCTCGACCACGTAGTTCTTTTTGAGCCCGTGGCTCTCGGTGAACCGGTCCAATTCCTCCTTGGTGGTGGAAGAGATCGTGGCCGAGATCTGGGACTGCGTGCTCATGGTCACCTCACCATGGAAAACTTGTACATTCCATGGAAATACTAGCTCTCCGATGGAACGGATGCAAGCGCCATCGAGGCCGTGCAAGCGCCTCGTCTACTCGTCGGCCCCCGACAGGCGGTCGACGATGATCGGCACCGCCGGAGGAATTCGCTCGCTGTCGCTCGTGAAGGTCCGAATCATCGACAAGTGCGTGCCATCCACGGTCAGGTGCTCGACGCCCTCGAGCCGACTGGACTCGACGGAGACGAGCCCATCGCCCACTCCCTGAGTCAGCGACACCAGGCCCGCGCGCAGCTCGTCGAGGGTGCCCGCCCGATCCTCCGACGCGTCCTGGCGCTGTTCGTCGATCCAACTCTCGATGTCATCCTCGCTCCAGGGGCTGGCGATGCCGGCGATGATGAGCATCTCCACTCCCTCCGGATGGGGCCTGCGGTTCAGCTCCGTCAGGAAGCGGCTGCCCGGCAGCAGGTCGATCTTGGCTTCGCCGGCGCCGTCGAGAATTCCTCCGAGCCAGCTGGCCTCGCCCTTGGTCAAACGGGCCAGCTGGTCGCGCCACTCGCCAAAAACCCGGAAGCGGACCAGAGGTGCGCCGTGGTTGGGGGTTCCCACCAGGACGAGGGTGCTCACCTCGGGGACCACGTCGTCTCGGGCCGAGGCGGCGTATCCGGTCTCGAGGCTTGTCAGCATCTCGCGAGAGACCAGGCCGCCCATGCTGTGCGCCACGATGGCGACGCGGTCGATGCTCTCCTTCGTGAGCCTCTTCAGCTCTTCAAAGAGCAGCCGAGCCGACTCCGCGATGGGCTGGTCGTTGGGGTACTGCATGAGCCACACGTCGAAGCCCTGATCGCACAGCTCGGGAGCCAGGCTGCGCCAGACCTTGCCCGGGTCGTCGAGGCCGTGGACCAGGACGACGGAGCCTTCGGCGGAATCTGCCTGACGACACGGATGACCCTCCGGCTCGAGGCGGCGCAGGCCAAACGTCCGGGAGAACGCCGCCGACTCCTCCGGAAAGCTCTCCTTCACGCTCTCACGGAGTTGAGTGCGCAGCTCCTTCTCTTCTTCCGGATAGAAGTCCGTGAGCAGATACCAGAGCCCACCAAGGAGAACCGCCAGACCGGCAATCCACAACCGGCGCCGTCGCCTGGGTGGGACCGGGGGCGAGGGTGTCTCCGTCATCGATAAACACCCTTCCGGTGTCCGATCTTCAGGATGATGATGACGAGCCGGCTCTCGACGACGCTGTAGAGCACGCGATACCGGCCGACACGAATCCGGAAGACGTCGTCGTAGCCCGTGAGCTGGCGCGAGCCCCTCGGATGGGGCTCGTGCGCGAGAGCCAGTAGCGCCCGGACGACGCGCAGCTGATCCTCCGCCGGAAGCTTCTTGAGCTGCTTCTCGGCCGTCCGGCTGATCTCGATCTCATAGCTTCCCATCGAGCTTCAGCTCCGCGAGCACCTTGGACAGAGGCTGCGTCGGCTCGTGACGGATCCTCTTCAAGTCCTCGACATCCTCGAGCTCCTCGAGACGGTCGAGCAGGGCCTCCTGGATGAAGTGATTCATGACGATGCCCCGAGACCGGCAGTAGTCCTCGATTGCCTTCTTCAGCGTCGCGTCCACCCGAGCGCTGATCTGCACCGATGCTCCCATTTCGCCTTCTCCTGCTAACGCTTGCTATTATACGCTAGCATCTGCCAGCACACGCGGCAAGAGACTCTGTCCTGTCGTAGAGCCTGGGCGGACGGACAATTCGGGAGGAGATCCTCGATTCGGTGCTCCACCCTCACCGGTCCGTCCGTCCACCGGAGTCCTCGCCAGGGGCGGGGCCGCTGTCACCTGCTCCCACCGCCACCAGGTGGGCGTTCGTGCGGAAGTAGAGCGTCCCGTCCGAGATGGCGGGCGTCGCCATCGTCACCTCGTCGAGGGCGTTCGTGGCCAGGAGCTCGAACTCGGGGCCGGCCTTCACCACGTAGACGTCGCCCTCCTCGCTGGTGAAGTAGAGCTTGCCGTCGGCGGCGACCGGGGAGGCGGTGAAGCCGGTGCCCCCGCGGCCAAGACGCTCCTGGTACAGCCGCTCGCCCGTTCGAGCCTCGAAGCAGCTCAGGACGCCGTTGTCGCGGCTGCTGTAGAGGTAGTCCCCGTAGACGAGAGGCGTCTGCATGTAGGCCCCACCTCTCTCGATGCTCCAGGCGATGTGCGCATTGGCGCTCTCCCCCTCGGCGAGGGAGATGTCCCCTTTCGCGTCGAGCCGGATGGCGTAAATGGGCGAAGCGGCTCCGTGGGCATTCGTGATGAAGACGAGGTCGTGAGCCACGACGGGAGTCGGAACCGGGATGTCTCCCCCACCGCTCAACCTCCAGATCTCCTTCCCCGTGAGGGCGTCGTAGCCTCCCACGTGCTTCCAGCCGTTGACGAAGAGGAGCGAGCGCTCGCCGTGGCGATGGACGGTGGGAGTGCTCCAGGTGGGAACGTCGTCCCGGGGCGTCCGCCACAGCTCCTCTCCGGTGTTCAGGTCGTAGGCAGCGAGAAAGGGATCGTTGAGGACGTCACAGAGAAGATAGACGCGGTCGTCGTGGATGATCGGGGAGCTGGCCACGCCCCACTGGGCGTCGGGGGCCTTGAAGTAGGCGGCGTCGAGGGGCGGGAAGTCCTTCTTCCAGATCAGCGTCCCGTCCACGCCGTAGCAGAAGAGCCCTTCCGAGCCGAAGAAGACCACGACCTTCTCGCCGTTCGTGGCGGGAGTGGGGTTGGCGTGGGTGGACTTGGGGTGGCGCTTTCGCCGGGGCACGCCTTCGTGGGCGGTCCGCTCCCAGACCACTGCGCCCGTCCGCTTGTTGATGCGATAGAGGACGAAGCGGTGGACGGGCTCTGTGGGCACCGATCCGATGGAGCCGTAGAGACCCACCTTCAATAAGGACTCCCCCTCGGCGCTGACGGCGCTGGTGAGGTAGACGCTGTCCCCCCAGACGATGGGCGAGGAGTGGGCGAGGCCGGGAATGGCCGTTCTCCAGCGAACGTTGGATCCGGTCTCGACATCCCAGGCTACGGGGGTGGAGTGACCCTCCGCGATGCCGCTGGCGTTGGGTCCACGGAAGCGAGGCCAGCTCTGGCCGAGATCCTCGGCAAGCCCCGTGCCGGTCAGGATCGCGACCGATGCGAGGAGGCCGATGGTCGTCGGTGCCCGCCTTCTCACAGCGATCCCCCCCAGCCCGCTCGGGCTGTCGCGGTCGAGTGTTCAAAGCGCTGAACCCGACTCATTCAAGCACAGACGACGTGGCGGGTATACTCGATTGCACCCCTCTCTTCACCCGGAGGTCCCCAGTTGAGTCACACCACACCCAACTCGCGCCGGGACGTTCGATCGGCCCGGCTCCGGCGCCCTCATCTGAGAAGGATCCCGTAGCATGGCTCCACGATCAAAAACGCTGCTGGTCGTCCGGGTTGCGCTGGGGTTCACGCTCCTGGCCCGTCTCGGCATGCCCCAGGACGCCGTCCAAAAAGAGGCCGCGCCCGACGACGAGACGCCGCGCTTCGAATCCGAGGTCCGGGTCGAAGCGGACTCGCCGGCGCCGCCACCGGCGACAGCCGCCACGCGCCTCCCGGTACCGGTCCAGGATCTCCCGATCAGCGTCGCCGTCGTGCCGGAGCGGGTGTACGAGGAGCAGACGGCCCTCGTCATGGGCGACGCGCTGAAGAACGTGAGCGGCGTCAACGTCGCCACCGGTTTCGGGGTCTTCGATTTCTTCGTCGTTCGAGGCTTCGACTCTCTCTCCAGCGGGCTCGTGCTCACGGACGGGATCGTCGAGCCCGAGGCGACTTTCTATCCGCTCTACAACGTTCGCCAGGTCGAGGTCCTCAAGGGCCCGGCCAGCTTTCTGTACGGGGGCAGCCCGCTGGCTGGTGCCGTTCAGCTCGTCCGCCGCCAGCCCCAGCCGAAGACGTTCGCGGACGTGACTCTCGGCTACGGCCGCTACGGGACCTACGAGGCCTCCGTCGACGCCAACGCGGCCACGGCCGACGGCAAGGTCGCTTTCCGTCTGAACGCCACCACCCAGGGCACCGACGGGTACCGGGATCTGCCCGATGGCTCTATCGGTGCGGTGAACCCCACGCTCTCCTGGCGTCCCGACGATCGCACTCGCCTGAGCTTCGATCTCGAGTACGTCAAGAGCGACTGGCCGCCGGACACGGGGATCCCTTTCGTGGGGCTCGAGGATCCGTTGCTGGCGCCGGTGCCGCGCACGACGTCGTACCAGTCGCCGCTCGACGCCTCGACTCAGGACGTGTACCGGTTCCGCTTCGACTTCGAGCGCGTCGTCGGGAGGGGGCTGACCCTCCGGAACCGGATCTACTACACCGAGCTCGACTGGAAGTCCGACGGCACGCTCATCGTCGGAGTCTTCCCCGGGCAGGACGGACGGCTCCAGGTCGCCCGAAGCCTGGTGCAGCTCGAC
>CAXMOH010000304.1:0-3746 GCA_964194855.1 uncultured Hyphomicrobium sp. | reverse complement strand
AGACATCATCCTCGACGTGGGCGCCAGGGTTCAGAGTCACACCGTATCGAACTTCATCTCGGGCGTTTACCGTTTCGCCCTCATCAAGAACGAGAAGCTCGAGCTGGGCCCCGCACTGGGCGTCGGCTACGTCAAGATCAGAAGCGGCCTGAGAGGCGAGCTGGGTGTCGGTATCGGCGATGAGACCGCGAGCGTTCCCTTCGACACGGAGGCCGAGGTGGGCTCGATCACAGGCGACATCGGAGGCTACCTCTATTGGTGGCCGGGAGAGCGCTTTCTCGTCCGCAGTGACGGCCGCTACATCGCGGTCGGTCTGGAGGAAGCCGACGCGGCGATCACCGAGGCGCGGGCCTCCCTCACGTGGTTTCCCTGGCGGAAGGTGGGCTTCGGCGTCCAGTACGCGTACACGAAATTCCGCTACGACCGGAACCGTGCATTCGCTGGCCTGGGCGGGACCTACCAGTACGACGGGCTCCAACTCCTCGTCAACGTCGCCTTCTGAGGCACGGGTCCCGGGAGGCGGTCCCTGCACGGCGCCGCTCCCGGGCCCTCGGCGGTCCGGTTTCTGAGAGGGGCCGGCTTGCCAACCACATTCGGCGGCCCCCGTGTTACCTTTGAGCGCCGGCCATGGTCGATGTCAATCACCAAGAACGCACCATAAAGGTCAAGCTCGTCTACTACGGCCCCGCCGTGGGCGGGAAGACGACCAACCTCAAGGTGCTCCACGAAAGCGCCCTCGGTACCCGGCGCGGGCAATTCCTGTCGGTGAACTCCGCCCAGGACCGTACGATCCTGTGCGATCTCCTGCCCCTCGCCTCCGGCGGCTTCCGGGGGTACGGGCTCAAGCTGCAGATGCTCGCCGTCCCGGGCCAGACCATGTACGCGGCCACCCGGCGCGTCGTGGTGAAAAACGCCGACGGTGTCGCCTTCGTCGCCAACTCGGCCTCGGACCGCTGGCAGGAGAACACCCAGTGCCTTCAGGAGATGGTGGTCAACCTCAAGGCCCAGCATCTGGATCCCACGAACATCCCCCTGGTCTTCCAGTACAACAAGCGCGATCTCCCCGACGTGGTGGAGATGGACGCCCTTTCCGGAGCCCTCAACGGCCGCAAGGCCCCGGAGTTTCCGGCGGTGGCCACCACGGGCGAGGGGGTCCTGGAGACCTTCTCGTCGCTCCTGACGCTCACGATGGAGGACATGTGCCGTCAGTACCCCTCGTTGGAGCTCCCGGCGGGGCAGACGGTCACGACCTGGGTTCGAGAGGCGGTCGAGGGCATGTTCGGTCGTCTCCACATCGACCTCTCGGAGGAGCCCGACCAGACGGTCGCTCCCGAGGAACTGGGCCTCGAGCCGGATGCCACCGAGCCCGGCGGGCACCTGAAGATCCAGATCCCGACTCCCGAGGAAGGCCCGCGGGGTGACGGCACCACCGACGTGCGCTCGGCGGAGTCGCTGGCCGAGGCGTATGCCGAGGCTTCCGCCGAGCTGGGGCTCGTGGTGGACGAGGTTCGGGGCGAGCGCGATCTCGCCCGGATGCGTCTGGCGGAGATCCGGGCCGCCCTCGAGCTCGGCACCGAGGCCATGCAGGACGCCGACATCGAGGAGCGCGTGCGGCGGATCCTCAAGATCCTCGTCCAGGCGGCGGGTGCAAACGGGGCCTCGCTTCTTCTTTCGACGGCGGACCTGCTGAAGGTGCTGCCGCTTCCCCCACTGGCCGACGACCCGCTCTCCCAGACCGTCTGGGGCGGGGACCACGTGGAGGAGCTCTGGCAGATCGCGGAGCCTCGGCTGGAAGAGGCGACCGGGAGCGCCCAACTGGCCAGCGCCCTCAGGGCCAGCGAGCCGTCGTTCGAGGCCGTCGCGTCCGTGCCCCTGCGCTCGGCCGAGCGTCTGCTCGGCCTGGCGCTGCTCTATTTCGGGACCCACGCCGTCTTGCCCAATGCCGAGGTGCTGCAGCATCTCGGCTTCGTCGCTCGTGTGCTCGCGGGTCCTCTCGAGGCCTCGGCGGCGCGTGAGGCCACCTCGCACGCCGACCGGCTGCGTGTGCTGTCGCGCCCCTCGGCCGCCGCGGTGGCGTCGCTGCTCACCCGGTTGCCAGCCGAGTCGGCCCGGAAGATGCGGCTGCTGCTCACCGACGCTCTCAATCCCCTGCAGGCTCCGGGCATCATCCTCGAGATTCCACCCGACGCGCCCGCCGTGCTGGGCGACGCGCCCCTTCTCCGTTTCGCTCTCGCCACGCTCGTGGGGCAGTGCGAGGCCGACGCGCTGGAGCGGGGCCGAATTCCGGAGGTGGTGATCCGGGTCGAGCCGGATGGCGCCGCGGTGAAGGTGGAGGTGACGGGTGGCGGTCAGGCCTCGGTCATGTCCGCGTCCCAGGCCGGGCCCGACCTGGCCGACGCCGAGCTGAGCGTCGTCGGCGCGATCGTGGCGATGCACGGCGGGATCCTGACGGCGGGGCGCACGGAGAGCCAGACGCCCCACTTCACCATCGAGCTCGTCCAGGCCTGACCTGGGAGTGACCCGGCCGAGCGCTCAGCGCTTCGGCGGGTACTTCGCCAGCAGCATGCGGACCACCCGATGCACCTCGGCGTCGATCCGCTTCTGGTCAATCCTCGAGATGTCCGTGGCGGCGCGCCAGACCGTCTTGTTGTCGGCGGCCTGCTGCATTTCGAGGATCAGAGTCCCACCGCGCACTTTGTTGAAGTCGAAGCTGGTGGTCGTGCTCAGTGTCTCCGCCGATCCCGGAAGAAGCTGCTGGCTCTGGCCGGGGGTTCCCTGGACACTGCTCTTGGCCTTGGCGTAGTACCGGACGAAGACGTCGGGCTCGGCGTCGGACCCCTCCGGGATCCTGGTCAGGCCCTTCTCCTCGAGACCCCTCTCGGTGTACCAGACGATGCTCGTGTGGGTCTCGGGCTTCTGTGCCCTTGAGACAGGGTCCTTCCACCCGTAAGTCTTGATCGCGGAGAAATCCACGTCCTCCGCGGCGTGAACCTCGACCTTCGGCAGGCGCAGCTGCTGGGCGAGCGCCACCGGCACGAGAGCGCACGAAGCGATCAGCGCGAGAACATCCCGGCGGCTCGGCATTGTGGGTTCCTCCTTTGGGGAGAATAACGCACGCGTGGCAGGACTGCCATGTTTCGGCCCCGCTCGCGGAGCACTTCCACCACGGTCTCCCAGAGCCCGGAGGAGGACTGCCCAGCCCGGCCGGGGCCGGGCTGGTCCGGACGGTCCGCTACCGCTTCTTCGCCGCTTTCTTCACCGTCTTTTTCTTCGTGGCTTTCTTGGCGGTCTTCTTCCTGGCCGCTTTCTTCTTCGCGGCCTCTATCTCCGCCTTCGACTTCTTGGCGAGGTCCGCGCGGTGCGAGCGCTCGTAGGTCTGGATGTCCTTGAACCGGCCGCTCTTGTCGCGGACTGCGTACAGCTTCTTGCCCGCACGGCTGCGGTGCGTCGTCCTTCTAGCCTTGGCCATGTCACCTCCTGGTTGAGCGGATCTTACAACCTCGATGATCGATCATCAGCTGCCAGCAGGCAAGGACGGTCAGTCGAGGAGCGTCCGCAGGATCTCGGGATCCTCCTCGTCCTGAGCCAGAATCGAGTGGCAGGTCGTGCAGTCCATCGAGATCATCTCGCCCTCATCGCTCACGTGCTCTCCACCGTGGCAGCGGAAGCAGCCGACCTCGTAGCTCATGTCGGGATGACCGATGTGGTTCTTGTACGTCCCCCAGGTTACGTTCATGTCGGGGAAA
>CAXMOH010000303.1:0-3611 GCA_964194855.1 uncultured Hyphomicrobium sp. | reverse complement strand
CCTCCTCCTCTTTGCGCGAGAGTCTACCGTCAAGATGACGACAGAGGGGTCAACTTCGCCGCGGCAGCAGGCTGGATCGGATCGTCTCCGAGTCCCTCCTCAGCTCCAGAGTGACTCGTATACTGACCTATTATGAGTCATACTATGATTCATTCCAAGGAGGGTCCGGTGTCACAGCTTTCTCTGCGGGGCTTCGATAAGGAGCTCGAAAGACGGATCCGCGAAATGGCGCGCAAAGAGCGGATCTCCCTGAACAAGGCGGCCCTGAAGCTGATGCGCCGGGGGGCCGGAATCGCCGAGTCCTCCGAAGCCTCTGCCACCGTGGGTGAGGCACTCGACTCGTTCATTGGAAGGTGGACGGAGAAGGACGAGCGGCGGCTTCTGGACAGCATCGCCGGGTGCGAGGCCGTCGACCCGGATCTTTGGCGATGACGATCCTGCTGGACACGAACGCCTATTCGGCGCTCTTTCGAGGACACGCCGACGTCGCTCACCGTGTCCGGCGAGCGGAGCGTGTGCTCCTGTCCGTGGTTGTCGTGGGGGAGCTGCTCTTCGGCTTCCGCAACGGCTCTCGCTACGAGACGAACCGTCAAGAGTTGGACGAGTTTCTGGCGAGCCCCTTCGTCGCTCTCTTGAACGTCGGGCTCGTGACCGCAGACCGCTTCGGGCGCATCGCCTCGGTCCTCAAGCGCAAGGGAAAGCCCCTGCCGACCAACGACATCTGGATCGCCGCCCAGGCCATGGAGTCCGGTGCCGAGCTGGTGTCGTTCGATCACCACTTCGAAGACGTTGACGGCCTGGCCTGGACCCCGCCCCTCGATCAGTAGTCATTGACCGCCCCGAGTGCTTGCGTCACTCTGGGCGTGCCTCACCTCCAGGCCTGACGCCGCCCAGGACCACCTGAACCGCCTATAATCGGCGGCGTCCCAGGACAAACACAGACCACCGCCCAGCAGGGGCCAGGCCCCGGGAGGGGTCGTGTTGATCGGCCAGACTCTCTCCCACTACCGGATCACCGCGGCCCTCGGGGCCGGGTGACAGGGGGGTGCGGGCGCCTGGAGGGGGCCGGAAGGACACCCGACGGGGCCAAGCGGGAAATCGGTGCCAGGCGGAGAGAGCGGGCGAGGAACTTCTCGGCTCGAAACGTCGTATTTATCCGGGAACGATGCTCCGGAACCTCACAGTGCTGGTGATCGCCACGACGCTGGCCTGCGGGGGCCAGGGGCCTTCCGGCCCCGCTGATGTGCCGTCGGGGCCTTCCGGTCCCACCGAAGTACCTGCGCCGGACGGATACCTCTGGCGGTTGCTGACCAAGGCCGCGGAGTGGCCACCGGAGCGGGCGCTGAACCACACCTTCTCCTTCGGGGACCACATCTGGCTGATGGACGATCGGGTCGGGGACTGGCGCACCGAGGACGGATCCGCGTGGACGACCTTCTCACCGAGCGTGCCGGCTCGAGGGTTCGGACACGAGATCCTTCCGTTTGGAGGCCGGCTTGTGGGGCTCCGGCGGGACGGGGCCACGGACGAGCTCTGGGGAAGCCAGGACGGCGAGACCTGGAGCCGGATCGGTGAGGGTCCGCCCTTGACGTCGAGCGGCCACACGGCGGTCGTCTTCCGGGACCAGCTCTGGCTTTTTCGGGCGGATCGGATCGAGGAGCCTTACGCCTGGGCCACCTCCAACGGCGTGCAGTGGACCCAGGCGGCAACGCCACCCTGGGGACCGCGGGGCGACTTTCGTCTCGTGGTCTATGACGGGCGCCTCTGGGCCATCGGGGGAAGACGCAGTGTGAACCGGAACCCGGACGACCTCGTGGCCGTGAACGACAGCTGGGTGACCGCCGACGGCGTCACGTGGGAGCGACGAGGCTGGGATCTGGACTGGCCCTTCCGGCTCTACTACGGCGTCGCCGCCTGGGACGGCAAGCTCTGGCTGATCGGCGGCGGTGAGGGTGGAGACGACGGGGAACGGAACGACGTCTGGACCTCGACTGACGGGGCCCACTGGGAGCTGTTCGAAGCAGAGGCCCCGTGGACCGGCCGCTTTGCGATGTCGACCGTCATACACCGCGACAGGCTCTTCATGTTCGCGGGCAAGGAGGGCCCGGAGGAGTTTTTGAACGACGTCTGGTCTCTGGAGCGAAGCGGGCGCTGATCACTGATCAGGAAATGAGGGGTCAGGTCTTGAATTTGCTCATTCTGAGGGTGACCGGACGGCTCACCGCTCCGCCGCCACGATTCGGCTCACCGTGGAGTAGTGAAGACCGAGGTGGCGACTGATTTCGACGAGAGAGTAGCCCCGGGTCCGGCTCGCCTCCCGGATGCGGTCGTTCCGGATCACCCGGTCATCGAGGGCACGAGGCGGAAAGAGGTTCTCGAGACGCTCTCGGTTGAGGAGGCGCTCGCGACGCGGAATCTCCCGCTCGGTCACCTTCTCGTCCAGGCGCCAGCCGAGGCGCTGGGCGAAGTCCTCCGAGCCGAGCACCGATCCCCGAAGCTTTCTCCAGGGCGAGCTCGCCCCGATGCCCTGGTGAACGAACTCCAGGTAGCGCCTGCGCGACCCGAAAGGCGCCAGCACCCCGTCGACGGCCAGCCAGGCCGGAGCCCGATCGAAGCCGAGGGCCGCGCGCAAGCTCGACCAGCGGTAGTCCTCCCCCGCGGGCACCACCTTCGCCCGGACCGGGTTGAGGACGATATAGCGCGCCAGCTCCAGCAGGTGAGATTCGCGCTCGACGAGGATTCCCTTGAAGCGCCCCTGAAAGATGTGGCCGACCCGGTCGTGTCGGCGATTGAAGCGCTGAGTATAGAGCCCGTTCAGCTGTCGCATGCCCTGCGACAGGTTGGCCTCGGGTGTCTCGATGAGGAGATGGTAGTGGTTTGTCATCAAGCAGTACGCATGGCAAATCCAGTTATACCGCTCGACGACCCCTTCCAGAACGTCGAAGAACGCGTGGCGATCGGGGTCGGCGAGGAAGATGGGCGCACGAGCGTTTCCCCGGGATGTGATGTGGTACAGGGCGCCGGGAAGCTGGATGCGGAGCGGCCGTGCCATACCTCGGATGGTAGGGCGCTGGTCGGTCAGATCGGGACCGCCGATGGGGCGAAGCCTCTGGCAATGCCTCAATTGCCGGGTGGCCCTGGGTGGTTTCCCACCCAGGGCTCCCACAGATCCGGACGTGCGCGACTAGCGCATCCGGCTCCTCGAGATACGGGTTTGCTACGCGAGATCGACGACCGGGTGCAGTCTCGGTCGCGGAAGCGGATACCGTTTCAGCAGAAGCGCGAAACGGTCCCATTTCATTTGGGCCTTGCGCGAGCGGCGATCCAGCCACTTTTGCCAGACCCGGGCCACCCCGTATCGAAGCTTTTCCAGGGCGCGGTAGTTTCCGCGGATGCCGAAGTAGGCATCATGTCCTCGGAGCTGCCTCACGAGGTGTGCATGCTGCTCGACGACCGGAAGGTGTCGATTCCGTCGACACCATTCCGAGATGCGATGCATCGTCCTGGTGAAACGACTCCGAGCCGTTTTCTGCTTCACCACCCAGGCTCCCTTGCGAGAGCGACCCCAGTGATAGTTGAAACCCAGGAAGTCGAGACTTCTCGGGGCAAGC
>CAXMOH010000302.1:0-3881 GCA_964194855.1 uncultured Hyphomicrobium sp. | reverse complement strand
GGCCAGGTGGGGCTCCTGCAGAACCGGCTGCGCCTGCGTGTCTGGGACCCGGTGCTCGCCAAGGGCTCCGTCTGGACGTACTGGCGGGGGGCCCAGCGCGGCGAAGGGCGCGACGAGGGGGCCACTGGCGTCATCCAGAGCCCCGACCGCAACGGCTGGTTCTGGTACGTCCCGCTCCACGACGACGTGGTCAGCGTCGGCGTGGTGGCGCCCATCGAGCAGCTCTTCAAGGGCAAGGGCGGCTTTGCCGCTCGGTACGAGGAAGCCGTCGAGCAGTGCCCGGCCGTCAGGGACCGCATCGCCTCGGCCGAGCAGGTGACCGGTCACTTTGCCGCCAAGGACTATTCGTACCGGTCCAGGGAGCTCGCCGGCGACGGCTGGGTGCTGGTGGGGGACGCGTTTGCTTTCCTCGACCCTCTCTACTCGTCGGGCGTCCTCCTGGCCCTGAAGTCCGGCGAGCTGGCCGCCGACGCGATCTCGGAGGGACTGTCCTCCGCCGACACCTCGGCGGGTCAGCTGGGCAAATGGGGTCCCGGCTTCAGCGAGGGTCTCGACCGAATGCGCCGCCTCGTGTGTGCGTACTACGAGGGCTTCAACTTCGGGAAGTTCGTCAAGACCAACCCTCACCTGCGGGGTGCGATCACCGACCTGCTGATCGGCGATCTGTTCAACGAGAGGGTGGACGTGGTGTGGGGCCCGCTCGAGTCGCTGCGTGGCCCCGACAGCGCGCCGGTCCCTGGCTGGGACGCGGGCCATTCGGTCGACCAGGCCCCCGAGAAGTCCAACGAGTTGATCGTACCCGCCGGACGAAAGCCCTGAACGCAACAAACCCACCGGCCGTCTCTTCAGCCTCCCGGCATTTTTGCGTCTTATGACGAGGGTCATTGCGGAGCTCGAGGTGCGCAACCGTAGAATCAGTGTGGGAGCGACAACACGAGGGTCTCCAGATGAGGAAACTGATCGTACTCGGCGTGCTCCTTCTCACGCCCAGCGTCGGCTGGTCCCAGTCGACGACCAGCTCGATCGTGGGGCAGGTGCAGGGCCCGAGCGCAGAGGCACTGCTCGGCGCTGTGGTGACGGCACAGCACCTGGCCAGTGGTGCCTCCCGGACCGCCACGTCCGACGAGAACGGGGAGTTCGCCCTCGCGGGCCTTCCCGTGGGTGCATACGAAGTGCGCGCGGAGCTTCAGGGCTTCCAGTCGGTCGTCCAGTCGGGCATCGCCCTGGTCCTGGGCCAGCCCGCGGTGCTGACGCTGACCCTGGCGGTAGGCACCGCCGAAGACGAGATCACCGTCACCGGGGAGGTGTCGGGGATCCAGACCCGATCGGGAGAGCTGAGCTTCCTGGTGACCGAGGCACAGATTCGCGACCTGCCCCTGAACGGCCGGAACTACACCGATCTCGTCTTTCTCCAACCCGGGGTCATCGCCTTCCCCTACCGCGCCGGCGGATCGATCGTGGCCCACGGGCTCGCTGCGAGCATCAACGGGCAGGACCCGCGCTCGAACGTGTACCTGCTGGACGGCACGCTTCTGAACGACTTTACGAACGGGCCTGCCGGCAGCGCCGCCGGCACCGCCCTCGGGACCGAGACCGTGCGGGAGTTCCGGGTGGAGTCCAACGCCTACTCCGCCGAGTACGGGCGCAACACCGGTGGCCAGATCAACGTCATCACTAAGTCCGGCGGCAACGACTTCCACGGGAGCCTCTTCGAGTACCACCGCAACGAGTCCCTCGACGCACGGAACTACTTCGACACCGACGGGAAGCCCGACTTCAAGCGAAACCAGTTCGGTTTCACCCTGGGTGGACCGATCAAGAAGAACCGCACGTTCTTCTTCGTTGGGTACGAAGGGCTCCGGGAGAATCTGGGCCGGACCATACAGACCGTCGTGCCCAACGAGGCCGCTCGGCTGGGCATTCTCCCCGGCCCGGACGGGAAGCCGATCCAGGTCCCGGTGGATCCGGAGGTCCGACCGTACCTCGACGAGTACCCCCTTCCCAACGGCGAAGAGCTGGGTGGCGGTCTGGCGGCCTTCAGCTTTCCGTTCTCACAGGACATCGACCAGGACTATTTCCAGGTGCGGGTCGACCAGAACGTCGGCCGGAGCGACCAGCTCTTCGTGCGGTACACGTACGACAAGGCGGCGCAGCTTCTGCCCACCGACTTTCCCCAGTTCCCGCGGACCTTCCTCTCGAAGAACCAGTTCCTGACCGCCGAGTATCGCCGCAGCGTCTCGTCGAACACCCTCGCCACATTCCGCTTCGGATACTCCCGCACCCGGATCGGCCAGGAGGTCCAGGCCAACACCTCCCAGCCGCTTCCCCCGTTCGTTCAAGGACGGGAGTCTCTCGGGGACATCGACATAGGCGGCATCCCCCGGTTCGGACCGCAGCTCTCCGCCGACGTCTCGCTCCGGCAGGACGTCTTCTCTCTCTCGGGGGATCTCCTCATGAGTCGCGGCTCGCACACCATGACAGCGGGCGTTCTCGCGGAGCGGTACCGCAACGACATGTTCAATCCCACATTCAGCCGCGGGCTCTACGCGTTCGGCAACCTGGAGGGGTTCCTGCGGAACTCGGCCTTGCGCTTCATCGGCCTCACGCCGGAGGGCGACCTCGAGCGGAACTGGCGCTCGACGCTCCTGGGGGCCTACGTCCAGGACCAGTTTCGCATCGGGAGCTCTTTCACCCTGAATGCAGGGCTCCGCCTCGAGTACGCGACCCTTCCCGAGGACCAGGGCGGGCGGGACATCAACATGCCCGACCTCCTGGCGCCGGACGTCACGGTGGGCCCCCTCTTCGACAACCCCGGTCCGAACCTCTCGCCTCGACTGAGCTTCGCCTGGGACGTTGGCGGCGACGGGCGGACGGCGGTTCGCGGCGGGTACGGGCTCTACTTCAACAACAACCTCCAGCAGAACCTCATCGTCACCGTCACGAATCCGCCGTTCACGCCCCGCCCGGTGGTGCCGCGTCCCGACTTCCCGCAGCCGGACTTCTCACGGGGCGTGCCCCTCGCCATCCGCCCGATCCAGTGGGACATCAAGACCCCGCGGCTCCACTCGTTCAACCTGAACGTGCAGCAGCAGCTTCCGGGGCGGATGATCCTGACCGTCGGCTACGCCGGTGCCCGCGGACGGAACCTCCTGAGGAACGGGGACGTGAACGTTCCCGTCCCGGAGACCCTCGCCGACGGCACGGCCTTCTACCCGCCGACCGCCTCACGGCCCAACTCCAGCTTCTCCGCCATCGAGCTCAAGAGCAGCGACGGCCAGTCCTGGTACGACGCCCTGATCGTCGAGGTACGCCGAGTGTCGGTGGGCGGTGTGAGCTTCCAGTCCTCGTACACGTTCTCCCGCAACATCGACACGACCCAGGCCTCGACGTTCTTCTCCGACGCGACGAACGGGACGGTGTCCTGGATGCCCGAGTTCGCCAACCCCAACTACAACAAGGGCCTCGCCGACTACCACGCCAAGCACAACTGGGTCGTCAACTTCACCTGGGATCTGCCCCTCGCCCGGGAGTCGAGCGGCCTGACTCGGGCCCTCCTGGCCAACTGGCAGCTCTCGGGGATAGGACGGTACCGGAGCGGGCCACCACTGACGGCGTTCGTCCAGGCCAACCGCTCGCGCTCGCGCTGGTTTCCGGCTCTTGGCCCCGGGCTGGGCCCGGATCGGCCCAGCCTCGCGCCGGGCCGGACGACGGCGGACGCCGTCCTGGGCACTCCCGAGCAGTGGTTCGATCCCACCGCCTTCGTTCTTCAGTCCGCCGGGACCCAGGGCAATACGGGGCGTGGGGCGTTCATCGGACCGGACCTTCGGGTCCTGGACCTGGCCCTGGTCAAGCACTTCCCCTGGGGCCGCCTGGGCTCCGCC
>CAXMOH010000301.1:0-20538 GCA_964194855.1 uncultured Hyphomicrobium sp. | reverse complement strand
TCGCGCGAGCCCCTCCTGTGCTGGCGCCACGAGCCGCCCGGCACGGTTCCCGCGTGGCGTCAGCTCCAGGCCGAGTCCGACGAGTACAAGCTGGAGATGGCCACCCTGATGCAGGTGCTCGCTGTCCACCGAGCCATCCGGCGGAGTGGGGCGGCCCAGTAGACGAGTCGGAGGCGTGCTCGCCAGACCGCCGTGCGGCTAGTCGTAACGGACGCGGTAGAAGAGCGAGTAGAGGATCGGTACCACTCCCAGCGTGAGAGCGGTGGCGAAGAGAAGCCCGAAGATGATGGTGACGGCCATGGCCTCCCACATCGCTCCTCCCCCCAGCCACAGCGGGAGCAGGCCGCCCACGGTGGTGCCGGTGGTGAGGAGGATCGGGCGCAGGCGCCGTTGCGCCGCTTCGATCACGGCCTTTGCGGGCTCGAGGCCGTTCTCTCCAATCTCGATGTCGATCCGATCGATCAGGACGATGGCGTTGTTGATGACGATGCCGGCCAGCGAGATGATGCCCAGGAAGGGCATGAAGCCCATGTACTGTCCCGCGACGAGGAGGCCGAAGCTCACCCCGATCAGCGAGAGCGGGATGGTCAGGAGGATGATCAGGGGCTTCACGACAGAGTTGAACTGCCACACGAGCAGCATCAGGATGATCAGCCCCACCAGGGGCAGGTTGGCCACGATCGACGCGTTGGCCTTCGTCGAGGTCTCGCTCTCTCCTCCGAGCTCCCACCGGTCGCCCAGGGCCCAGCCGTCACTCTCGTCCTCGAGCCAGGGGCGCAGCTTCGCGATGACCCCGGCCGCGGTTGCCCCGGGCTGCACGTTGGACTCCACGGTCACCGTCCGCAGACGGTCCCGACGGTAGATCCGTGACGGCTCCCAGGCGACCTCGACGTCGGCGACCTGTTTCAGAGGGACCGACCGACCGGTGGCCTGGGAGTACACGTTGAGGGTCTCCAGCTTCCCGAGGTCCTGGCGGTCCGCGGCCACCGAGCGAAGGGTCACCGGGATGACCTGATCGGACTCGCGAAACTGGGTCGTCTCGATTCCCGAGAGCATCGTCTGCAGCGAGATCGCAATGTCCTCGTTCGTGACGCCGGCCCGGAGCGCCCGAGGCTCGTCGATCCGCACGATGAGCTTCTTCGTGCGCATGCCCCAGTTGTCGCGGACACTCTTCGTTCCCGGAATCGAGCGGAGGTGGGCCCGGACCTGGTCCACGAGCCCGAAGAGCCTCTCGGTGTCGTCCCCGGAAAGACGCACCTCGACCGGGACCTCGATCGGCGGGCCCATGCCGAGCGGGTGGGCGGTGACCTCGAGATCGGGGAACGTCTCCCGGCAGAAGTCCTCGAGGCGTGGGATCAAGCCGAGGAGCGTCTCTCGCGAGGTGGTGTTCACCAGCATGAAGGCGTAGTTGGGGCTGGGGGGCTCGGGGTTGTAGGCCAGCTCGAACTTGGGCGCGCCCTCTCCGATCCAGGTTCCCCAGCTTGTGACCCCGCTCTCGCGCTGGTCCGACACCCGCAGATCGCTGTCGATGTAGGCGTCCACCGCCTGTGCGATCTCTTCTGTGCGTTCGATGGAGGTGCCCAGCGGCATCTCCAGCGCCACCGTGAACGTGCTCTTGTCCGACGGCGGGAAGAAGAGGAAGGGCAGTCGCCCCATTCCCACGAAGGCGACGAGCAGCAGGCCTGCGACCGCCGCCAGGGCCAGCCACGGCCGGCGCAGGCCACCGAGCAAGAGCGCCCGATAGCGACGGTAGAAGGGCGCATCGTAGCGCGCCTCCGGGGCTTGCGGCTTCACCTTCAGAAAGGTGACCGCCAGGAGCGGTGTCACGGTGAGGGCGAGGAGCCACGAGCACAGGAGCGCGATCGTCACCACTTTGAAGAGTGGCGCCGTGTACTCCCCCGTAGAGGACTTCGCCAGGAAGATGGGCAGGAAGGCTGCGGCTGTAGTCAGTGACGAGGTGAGCAGCGGGATCCGCAGCTCACCGGCCGAGCGACGCGCGGCTTCGACCCGCGGGCGCCCTTCGGCCATCTGGACCATGATCGACTCGGACATGACGATGGCGTTGTCCACCAGCATGCCGAGGGCGATGATGAGCGCCGCGAGCGACATCTGGTCCAACCCGATATCGAAGACCGACATCGCCAGGAACGACAGGATCATGGTTGTGGGGATGAGGCTGGCCACCACGAGGCCGGTGCGCAGCCCGAGCATCAGCAGCATCACGAGAAGCACGATCCCGACGGCCTGGAGCAGGTTGACTACGAACTCCCGGACCTTTTGGTCGACCATGCTTGGTTGGAAGTTCAACACCTCGAGATCCACGCCGATCGGGTAGGCCGTTCGGAGTCGGGAAAGGAGAACGTCCACCTCCATCCCGAGCCGTGAGATGTCGCCGCCGTCGCGGAGCGAGACCGCGAGGCCCAGCGACGGCGCACCGTTCGTGAACATCTTCGCGCTCGGAGGGTCGATGTAGCCCCGCGCGATGTGGGCTATGTCGCCCAGATACAGGAGCTCCCTGCGGCCTGGCAGCGAGATCACTGTCCGGCCGAGGTCCTCGACCGACTCGAAATTGCCCGACGGCTCGAGGCTGATGCGCTCCGTTCCCACCGTGACGCTGCCCCCGGGGATGATGATGTTGCGACTCTCGAGGATCGAGCGAAGCTGGCTGGGCGAGAGGCCGAGCTCGGCCAGGCGGGCGTTGTTGTACTCGACGAAGACGCGCTCCTCCTGGACGCCGCTGATCTCGACCTTGGCCACGTCGTCGAGGCGCAGCAGCTGGTCGCGCACCTGGTCGGCCACGTCCTTGAGCTCCGCGTAGTCGTAGCCGTCCCCGGTGAGGCCGATCACGATCCCGAACACGTCGCCGAACTCGTCGTTGACGAAGGGCCCGCTCACACCCTGGGGAAGTTCGCGCGAAGCCTTCTCGACCTTGCGTCGCAGGTCGTCCCAGATCGGCCGCATGACCTTGTGGCGCTCGAGGACGTTCACGTAGATGACCGACACACCGGTCTTCGACTGGCTCGAGATGAAGTCGAGCTCGGGGATCTCCTGGATCGCCTTCTCGAGCTTGTCGGTCACGAGCTCCTCGACGCGCTCCGGGCTGGCTCCGGGGAAATAGGTGGTGACGAGGGCCACCCGGATCACGAAGCCGGGATCCTCCGAGCGCGGCAGGTTGAAGAAGCTCTGGAGCCCAACGAGGACGAGGACCGCCACCGCGACCCCCGTGACCACCCTCTTCTCGAGAGCGAAACGCGTGAGATCCATTCGTCTAGCTCTCCGCTGTGGGAAGCTTCACGGTGTCGCCGTCCTCGATCTGGCTGATGCCGGCGGTCACGAGACGGTCTCCGTCCTCGAGGCCCTCCAGCACCTCCAGTCCGGAGGGGGTGAGTTGGCCGACCTCGACCGCCCGACGACGGACCACCCCGCGTCCGGGCTCGGTCGGCTCGACGATCAGCACGAAGCGGCCCTGCCGGTCCTCCGTCACGGCGTGGGCAGGGACGCGGAAACGTCCCGAGGTGCCAGGGTCCTCGAAGCGGAACTCAACTTCGGCCGCCATCCCGTTGCGGAGTGCGGCGTCGGTCTCCGCCAGGCGGGCCTTGACGGGGAAAGCGGTTCCCATGAACGATGTGGTGACGCCGACCTCGGTGACGGTGCCGGCGAAGGTGCGGCCGGGCAGCGCGTCGAACCGGACCACGACGTCCTGCCCGTGGCGGATATCGGAAATCAGGCTCTCAGGAACCGTCAAGACGACCTCGTTCCCGCCCTCCGCGGCGAGGCGGACCACCTCTTGGCCCGCCTGGACGTTCTCGTTCACCTCGGCGTTCACCTCGGCGATGGCGCCGGCCACCGGCGCCAGGAGGCGCGTGTACGACAGCTGCTGGCGGGTCAGCTCGAGCCTCTTCTGGACGGACCGCACGCTCGCCTGAGCCGACTCGGCGTCCGCTCGCGCCGCGTCGAAGTCCGTGCGCGAGGCATTGCCGTTCTCGTAGAGCCCGCGGGTGCGGGCGAAGCTCGCTTGTGCGTTCCGGGACTCGGCCTCGGCCTGTTGGAGGGCGGCCGCAGCCTCCTCGAGCTGGAGCCGGAAGTCGCTCGGGTCGAGCTCGGCGATCAGCGCCCCCTGGCGAACACGGTCACCCATGTTCACCGGCCGCCGGACGATGGTGCCGCCCACCTTGAAGCTCAACCGCGGCTCGCGCGCGGGCTGGCACGTCCCCGAGAAGCTGCGCCGCCGGCCCCCGTCCACCGAGGAGACGACCTCGAAGCGGACCGGGCGGAGCTCGGCCTCCGGCGGCGGGCTTGCCGGGGAGCACGCAAGGCCCCCCCCTGCGAGGACGACGGCGAGCGATACGTTGACGGCCACGCCTCGTCGGGGACGCCCGACGAGAGGGCGGCTTCTGGGACTGGTCATGGCGAATCCTCGATTCACGGTCCGGCTTCCCTGCGCCTCACGGCTTCCGCCGCGCCGAAGTACTGATTGAGGCGGTCGAAGTAGTCCTGTCGGTCGGCCGGGGTGATGAAGAAGCCGAAGCGCCCCACCGCCCGCTCGACCTCCATGAGGTCGAGCAGAAAGTCGTTTATGGCGTTTGCGGCGGCCGCCTCGGCGGTGATCACGGCGTTCTGGGCGTCGAGCAGGTCGATGATCGACACGACGCCCCGGCCGTAGGAATCCTGGACGAGCTCGAAGTTGCGACGAGCGGCGTCAGCGCTCTCGCGGGCCAGACCGATGGCGGTGTACGAGGCGCCGGTATTGTGGAGCGCTGAGCGAACCCGCTGCTCGATGAGGTTGGCGGTGGCCGCGCGTTCCAAGCGCAGCCGCGCCAGCTCCTCCTCGGCCTGGGTGCGACGGGCGGTGCGCTCGCCGCCTGCGAACAGTGGGAGGGAGGCCTGGATCCCCACTTCCCAGTTGGTGCGGTCCGGGACGGGAAAGTCCGGTGGCAGGGGCGAGGTGGATCCGCCGAGGGTGCCGGCGCCGCCCTCGGCCAGCCGCCGGCCGAAGCTGGCCCGCAGACCGAACACGGGCACCCAGAAGGCCCTCTTCGCCGCGGTCACGCTTCTCTCCTGGGCTCGGATCCGGGCGTCGAGTGCCCTGAGCTCCGGAGAATTGCCTTTTGCCGAGTCGACGTGAAAGTTGCGGAAGACCCGGAAGACCCAGGGGTTGTCGAGGTAGCGATGGATGCGGGGGTCGCTCGTGATGAGCGAGGGGTCTTCGAGCCCGATCTCGCGCGTCGCAAACAACTCCTCGCCGGGACGGTTGAGCACGCGGTTCAGCTGGATCTCGGTGACATTGCGCCGAGCGTTGGCGAAGATCACCGTCTGTCGGTCGGCGGCCAGCTGGGCCTCCCACCGGTAGACCTCGGCCGGGCTGGCCACGCCGACATGGGTTCGGATGCGGGCTCGCTGGAGGTTGTCCCGCGTGAGGCCGAGGTTTTCCCGGGCGATGCGCTCCTCGGTCAAGGCGCGCAGGACGTCGATGTACGCGGCGGCGGTCTCGAGGGTCACGTCCAGCTCGATGCGATCCCGCTCGCTCTCCCTGGCCTCCTGCAGGCGCTGCTCGATCTCGTAGGCGGCCCACACGTCGTCCGAGTAGAGAAGCTGGCCGAGGTCCACGGACGCGAGGAAACTCCGTTCCGGCTGGGAGCCGAAGCTGGCCGCGGCTCGATCCTCGTCGATGACGAGGCCCTGCCCGAGGACCTCGAGTCGCGGCAGCAGTGGCGCTCGAGCGCGACGCACCTCGGCCGCTCCGGCCGCGACCGCCCGCTCCGCGGCCTGGAGGTCGAGATTCCCGAGCTGGGCTTCCCGTACCGCGTCGTCCAGGCTCAGGGTGCGGCTCACCTGCTGGCGCACCTCGTTGAGCAGTCGCGCATCGGTGAGCAACGACCAGGGAGGATAGGCCCCGAGGGCCCGGGCCGTGGCCATGTTGATCGTCAGCTCCTCGGCGCGGGCGAAGGTCACGGGCAGAGAGGCGGCATCCTCACCGAGGAGGATGCGCTGCAGGTTCAGCGCCGTGCGCCGTGCCAGGCGTTCGAGATCGGTGTCCGGGGAGTTGGTGGCGAGCATCCCGAGCTCGACATCGCGGGTCGAGAAGCCGGAGAAAGCAGGCAGCCCCCGCTCGATCAGGCCCTGGGCGAGCTGCCGGATCTCCTCCTCGCTGAATCGGAGGAGGGGGGTGAAATAGGCCGCGTCCACGCTCTCCGGGATGGCGGCCAGGGTGCTTCGTGCGTCCGCGCCTGCGACGACGCTCACGATGGAGATGCCCACGGCCCGTCCGGCATCGGCCAGTCGATCAGGCACGACGTCGACCGCGCTGGCCCTGGTGGCCGATGTCACGACCGCCAGGTTCTTGAAACCCACCATCGAGTGGAAGACCCTGATGTCCGAGACGAACGAAGGTGGGTAGGTGGCATAGACGAGGTTCTTCTGCCCGCTGCTGCCCTCTGAGAAAGGGCAGTCCTGAATCGAGGCGTCGAGCACGAACGGGGCGATCACCGGCCGCGGCGGGTCCGGGGTACGGCATGCCAGGTCCGAGGCCAGGATGCCCGCCGCCAGAACCACATCGAACCCCGGGTCGACCAACGCCTGCTCGAGCGCGGTGCGCACACCGTCGACTGTCCAATCCCCGGTGAGGAGTGTTTCCTCGATCCGGAACTCGCCCTCGAGCAGTGTCCGCATCTCCTTGCGGAACCGGTCAGCGATGGGTGCGGTGCGCGTGGCCTCTCCATCGACCACGACCGCGAGCCGGACCACCTGTTCCTGAGCGGGCCTCGCACGGGCGGCGGTCGCTGCGGCGAGCAGGAGTCCGGCACACGCGATCGCAACGCGCAGGCGCTCTCTCGTGCGGGGGCATCTCATCTGTGTACGGGCCTCGGCTGAAGATCAGGCTCTTGCCCGCATTATTCACCATCCTCCCGCCGCGAGGCGCGATACGCTGGCTGCGCCGGGGCGTCCGGATCCCCCGGCTCGGTCCCGGCCCTCTCCAAGGCCGGCTTCAGCCACACCGTGCCTCGGAATCGAATCTCGATCAGGAGGGCCATCACCGCGAGGTAGAGGATGAGGCAGCTCCACGCGGCAACGAGCCCGTACCGGGGGGCGACGAGTAGAGTGGCCGGGACGAACAGCAACCACGCCGTACCCACGTTCACGAACATGGCGTAGGTCGTGTCGCCCGCGCCACGGAGCGCCCCGGCGATGACCACGAACGTCAGGTCGAAGAAAAGGGCGATGGCCACGATGGTGAAGAGCGGTCGGGCAAACGGGAGAAGGACGGCCAGCTCGCTCCGGCGCACGAAAAGTGACATGAGCCATTCCGGGCCGAGCACGTAGACGAGGCCGAGCGCGACCATGAGGACGTAGCCCACGCGCAGGATTCTGCGCGTGACGAGCTTCGCCTCCTCCTTCGCCCCGGCGCCGACGCACTGCCCGACGAGCGTCTGGGCGGCGACGCTTAGCCCGAAGGCGAGCATGAAAGCCGCGCTCCAGGCGTGGATCACGGCATCGGTCGCAGCGAGCTGCGCGTCGCCCAGTCGTGCGACCACGGCGGTGAAAACGCTGATGCCACCCATCTCCATGAAAGTCTGGATCCCGATCGGCAGGCTCAGGACGAACAGGGTTCGGAAGACCCGCCGGTGCGGCCTCGCCCGCGGCAGCAGAGAGTACACGTCCCGGAACTCGGCGCGCACGAAGAGCCAGGCGAACATCGCCACGCCGATCACGGTGTTGGCGATGGCGGTTCCCACCGCAGCCCCGACCGCCCCCAGCTCCGGCGCGCCGAAGTGGCCAAAGATGAAGATGTAGTTCGCCCCGGAGTTCAGGAACACCTTCACGAAGCCGAACCACATCGGCACGTCGGTGCGCCCGATCCCGCGATAGAAGTTGTCGCAGGCCATGAGCAGCATGAGGCCGAAGGCCCCGAGCAGGCGGATGCGCATGTAGGCGGCGGCGTTCTCCTGCACCTCCGGGGAAGCGCCGGTCCACGCCATCAATTGCGGCGTCAGCGGCCAGAGCACGAAGACGATCACCGAGAGCAGAAGCCCGAGGTAGATCCCCTGCCAGAAGGCCACACCTGCGGCTTTGCGGTCGCCTGCGCCCTCCGCCTGGGCGACCAGGGTGTTGACGCCGGCGAGCATTCCCCAGAAGAGGCTCAACAGCCACCAGAAGAGGATGCTTCCCAGACCCACGCTGGCCAGGGCGACGACCCCCACCCGTCCGACCATGATGGTGTCGATGATGCCCATGGCGGTGTAGCTCAGCTGGCTGAGCATCACCGGTGTGCTGAGCCGGAGGACGCTTCGGTACGACGTGTCGGGACGATTCATGTCGAAGACTCACTCGCTGGACCGGCTTATTTCATCAGACTTTGTCGCGAGACGCGCGAGAGTGCGGCCGAGAGAGGAATTGGAGCGCCGACAGGTGTAAAGTCGGACAGCACGCAGGGAGGAGGCCGCGACATGCGGTGGATCGCCGAGAGGGTGGAGGACTGATGGGCTCCGAGAAAACCGTACCGCCCCTTCTACTCGAAGACGTCGCACGCGCCGCCGCGGAGCTGACCGCGGAGCGAGAGCTCGAGACGCTGCTCGCCCGCTTCCAGGATCACCTGCGGGAGTGGGGCTCACCGTCGGCCGTGCTGGCGGCGATCAAGGACTCCTCCTCCGAGAGCGGCTGGCGGCTCATGCCGTCGCTCAGCTTCGGGTCCGGGCCGCTGGGTGTCGAGCTCTCGCTGCCCAGGCTCATCGAGAGCGCTCCGGGTTGTCTCGAGCGCCCCACCATCGTTCGTCCCGAAGAGGAGGTGCCGGGCGTCAAGCCCCGCGACAACTGCGTCGTGCCCTGGGCGCACGCGGGCGACTCGGGGATCCTCGTGCTGCGTGGTGTCCCGCGTCCTTCCCCGGCCAACCTGGGGGAAGCGGTGTCGGTCCTGTCCGCACCCGTGTGGCCGAGAGTCCTCGGAGGCTCGCTCGCCCGGATCGAGTCGCTGCTCGCGGACGTCCGCCGCGCTGCCGAGACGCTCGGCGAGGACGTGCCGCGACAGGTCGAGCGGCTGCGGGCCTCGCGGGCGCCCACCGAGGCCGCGGCCGGGGATGATGATGATGCGGAGGCCGCTCGTGCGTCGAAGCGTGAGACCGAGCTCGAGCAGGCCCGGGGGGAGGCGCAGCGGTTCCAGCGCGAGCACGACGACGTCAAAGAGCGCCTGCTGGCTCTGGAGACCGCACTCGAGGAGTCGGAGGCCGAGCGCGATCAGGCCCGCGCCGAGGCGCAGAAGCTCTCGACCGGGGCCGACTCCCTGCGCTCGGATCACGCCACGGAGGTCGCCCAGCTCGTCGAACGGTGCCGTTCGGCCGAGGCCGCCGCGCGAACGGCCGAAGAGGTTCGGACGGCATCGCAGCAGGAGCTGGACGAGGCACGGGCCGAGATGGAACACTCGACACTGGACTGGGACGATCTGCGAGGACGTGTGGCGGTGCTTCAAGAGGCCCTCCAGGATGCCGAGGCCGAGAGGGACCGCGTGGGCGACGAGGCCGAGAGGCTCTCTGCGCGCGTCGAGTCCATGCAGGCGGACCACGCCACCGCTCTCGAGAACGGGGAGAAAGCACGTCGTACGATCGGGGCGACGGCCCAGACCGCGCAGGACGACCTGATCGAAGCGAAGAAGGAGATCGAGTCGGTCCGAAAAGCCGCCGCCACCGCGGGAGGCGATCAGACGGAGCGTGTGGCCTCCCTCGAGACGGGCCTGAAGGACGCCGTCGCAGATCGAGACCGTGCCCGCACCGAGGTCGGCCAGCTCTCCGGACGCCTCGAGTCGCGGCAGTCGGAGCACGATTCGACTATCGAGAAGCTCGAGGAGAAGTGGCGCAACGCCGCCTCCGCGGCGCAGGTGTGGCAGGACGAGCTGGCCGGGGCCAATCGAGAGCTGGACGCGCTGAAACAGCATGCTGGTCGCTCTCCGAGCGAAGCGAGCGACCAGAAGGAGCGTGTGAACCGGCTCGAGGCGGAGCTGAAGGACGTTCGGATCGATCGCGACCGGGCCCGGGAGGCAACCGAGCGCTCGTCAGAGAAGCATGGAAAGACCCAGGCGGATCTGAAGGCGGCACGGAAAGACCTGGCCAGGGCGCGCAAGGACCTGGCTTCGGCCCGGGCACGCGTTGGAAACGACGACAAGGGAGAAGGCGACGAGGCGGGCGAGCGGCCTGCTCCGCCTGCGTCGGGCGACGACGGGCAGGCTCTGGAGACTCTTCGCAACACCCTCTCCGTGCTGAGGCGGACGCCCTTCGTCGCACCGGGGCTGCGCCTCTCGCTCGAGGAGGGCGAGGCGCTGGTGGCCGGGTCGGAGGGGGCCTCCGCCAGGTGGTTGAGGGTGGCGCTGCTCGACCGGAACGCCTCCAGCATCGAGCCCCTCGCCGATGAGCTCGAGGCAGCGGGACTCGACGTGCGGGTGGCGAACTACCCCGAGGAGCTGGCCCTCCTCATGAAGACGCCCGATGCCAGGGACCTGGGCGCCGTCGTCTGTGACATCCTGGCCTTCCGGCCCGACCAGACGGTGGCGGGGCTCTTCCGGGGATGGGAGAAGGATCGGCCCGGCCTCAACTTCTTCCTCGTCTTCAGCTCCGACGATCCTGCGGAGGCCGAGCGGGCAAGCCGAGTGCCCCAGTCGCTGACGGCGGGCCGCCTTTCACGGCCCATCGACGGCAAGGAGCTCATCGAGAAGCTGCAAGTCATGGTCCAGCGCCAGAGCGCGTCGAAGTCGTGACGCACCGATGGGGCGGCCGGGGGCCACGGTCAGGTCGATGAAGATCGACGGCAAGATCGGGTTCGTCGGGACGGGGAACATGGGGGAGGCTCTCATCCGGGGCCTCCTCGAGGCCGGCGTTGCCGAGCCATCGCAGATTCTGGGAAGCGATCCGCGCTCCGACCGCGCCGCCGAGCTCGCCGAGAAGTATGGCATTCGGATGACGGGCGACAACACCGACGTCGCCCGCCAGTCCGACATCCTGATCCTGTCGATCAAGCCCCAGGTGATGGAGCGGGTGCTGGAGGAGATCGGTCCCGAGATCCACTCCCAGGCCCTCGTCATCAGCATCGCGGCCGGCGTGCCTCTCGCCGCCATCGAGTCGCGGCTGCCACAGGCCCGTGTGATCCGCACCATGCCCAACACGCCCGCGCTCGTCGGGGCCGGCGCCACCGCGATCGCGGTGGGCGGTCATGCCACGGACGACGACCTCGAGGCGGCGCACAAGATATTCGACTCCGTTGGGATGACGGTGGCCCTCGACGAGGCCCAGATGAACGCGGTGACCGGCCTCTCGGGCAGCGGCCCGGCCTACGTCTTCCTCGTCATCGAAGCCCTGTCCGACGCCGGCGTGAAGGTCGGCCTCTCGCGGCACCACGCCCAGGCCCTGGCTGCCCAGACGCTTCTCGGCTCGGCCAAGCTCCTCATCGAGACGAACGAGCACCCGGGACGCCTGAAGGACATGGTCACCTCGCCCGGAGGGACCGCCATCGCCGGGCTGCACACGCTCGAGGCCGGGGGCCTGCGCACCACGCTGATGGATGCGGTGGAGGCTGCCACGAAGAGGAGCCAGGAGCTGGGCGAGCAGGCCTTGACGCCCGGCAAGCGCTGATCCGGATCGCCCTCCCTGGAGAAGGCCGTGGACACCCCGGACGACGGTCGAGTGCTTGCTCCCAAGATGGCCTGGATCGCGTCCGGCTACTTCTTTGCCGCAGCCTGCAGGCTCGTCCTGGTCTCCCGCAAGAACTTGTCGAGGTCGTCCTTCATCGCGCCGGCCATCTTGCTCTGCTTGACGCCACCGAACATGCCGCCGAGCGAGTCCGCGCGCACGCGATCGAGCTGGAGCAGGTACGAGGCGTCGCCATCCTTCGCGTAGGTAGTGATCCCCAGGCCGCCGTTGAAATAGTGGCTCGCGTAGACCTGCTTCCACGCGACCACCGCATCGTCGGTGCCCTCGGCCATGTAGCCCACGACGTGGGTGATCGTGACGGTCGGCTTGAGCCCGAAGTCCTTGAGCGTCCAGAACAATACCTCCCGGGACGAGGCGAGCGTCGCTTGCGGGTAGTCCAGGAGATAGGTCGCCATCCCCGGGTAGAACGCGATGAGGTCGGGGGTGTTCTCGAGCAGCTCGCGGAACTGCTGGTCGATGCTCACCGACGTCTTCTTGTCCTCCAGCGGCTTGAAGGCCTTTGTCCCCTGCTTCACGTAGTTGCTCGTGAGCAGGAGGAGCCTCTCCCGTGCAAAACGGTTCACCTGCTCCCCGTGGTCGGAGGCCTTCCAGTCGATGCTGGCCTGCATCTCCTCCAGAGAGTCGCCCGCCAGCTTGAGGGCGCACTTGCCAGGCTTGCACTTTTTCAGGTCCTTGATGTCGTCCTTGGGGATCATCACACCCGCGAAGTCGGAGGCCTGGGGTGGATTCTGGATGATGCCCATCTTGAGGTGGCTGTTGTTACGGAACCCCTTCACGTTCTTCACCGCGTCGATGAACACCTGCCGCGTCACATCCACGCGGATCGCCCCGGCGACGGCAACCTCGGCGGTGTCGTTGGCGCCGACCATTTCCTTCTTCAGGATCCTGGTCACGGCCTCGCCTCGCTCGAGCGCCGCGAGGTCCTCGGCGGAGAAGCCTGCCTTCGCCATGTAATCCATCACCGCGGGGCGCGAAGCGGCGCGGACTCCGCCTCCGACGACGAGGGCTCCGACCACGACGGCACCCACCAGCAATGCGGCGGCACAATTCGCGAATCTCATGACGTTCTCCTCGGCGGTCTCGCCCCGGGTCCGAATATCGGAATATGGCACGCTACTGCCTCAGTCGCTCCGCCGCAAGCACCGAGACCTTGCGTGCACCGAGACCTTGCGGCTCTCGCGCCGTTCCCCAACGATCCGAGCGATTCTCGCCCTTTTTCTACCAGGACAAGGTGACCGGCCGCTGCTTCCACGCGGAGTCGTAGGCCGCAAGCGCCACCAAGAAGGACCGGCGGGCCTCCTGGATGCTCGCCACCGGGTCGCGACCGGTCTCCAGGCAGTCGATCAGATGATCGAGCGGCTGGGGCACGCTGGGCCCGTACTGCTCCAGGGCGGGAGACTCGAAGACCCAGCCGGGGGCTCCGGCGGCCAGGACGGCCAGCCCGGGCCGGCGGAGCGGCTCCTGGACCACTTCGCCGCGGGTGCCGATGATCTCGAGGCGCACCGTGCCGTTGTGCTTCGGAGAGGGACCCGTCTTCTGAGGCGACGTGACGGTCCAGGACGCCTCCAGGGTGGCCACGATCCCGTTGGCGAAGGTGAACGTGGCCATGCCCCAGTCCTCGACCTCGATGTCGCCGTGAACGAGGTTGGCCATCTTGGCCTCCACCTGCTCGACCTCGCTGTGCGCCAGCCAGCGGAGCTCGTCGATGGCGTAGATGCCCTCGTCGATGAATGCGCCGCCGGGGACGCGGGAGGGGTCGGCAAACCAGCCGGGTCGGCCCGAGCGGTACCAGTCCTCGGCGATCGACCACCTCGACGTCGCGTGCATCACCACGATCTTGCCCACCAGCCCGTCCTTCAGCCGCTCCTTCAAGGCAGCCGAGCGGAGTCGCGAGAGTCCCTGGAACGCGACGCACCTCACCCCGGCCGCCTTGACCGCCGCCACCATGTCGTCCGCCTGGAGCGTGGTCATCGCCATGGGCTTGCCGAGGATGATGTGCTTGCCGGCCTCGGCGGCGGCGATCGTGCACGCAGGGATGTCCGCTACGGGGGGGGCGACATGGACGATGTCGACGTCGCTCCGGTCGAGCACGGCCTGGTACCCGGCGTGGGAATCGATGCCGAAGGTCCTGGCGAACTCCTCACGCTGAGCGGCGTGGGGCCAGGCGACGGCCACGAGCTCCGCCCGGGGGTAGTCGACGAGAGCGCGGGCAAGGCCGAAGCACGAGTACCAATGTCCCAGCCCCAGGACGCCGACTCGCCACTTCTTCTGTGTCGCCGCCCGCTTCTTCGCCGCTCGCACCATCGCCCGCCCTCCGGCGCTGACCGATCGCGAGCGGCTCGCCACGACGCTTTCCGTGACGGCCGGGCCCGAGCAGCCCCGCCCATGCTCTCCGCCCACCCGGTCCCGCAGGCGCAGGACGGGCGCGCACGCCGCGATCGAATCGTACTTCATCCAGGTGCGTTCTGTGATACATGAGGGACGGAGACTGCGGTCGTGCCGCCCCCCGCCGAAGTAAGTGAGGTGATCATGCGAGTGCTGGTTCTTGTGTCGCTGTGCGCCGGGCTCGCTGGGGCCTGTGTCTCGACGGACGATCCAGCGAAAGCCCTGACGCCACGAGACGGTCCTCGTCGGTACCAGGCCGACGTGGACCTGCTCCGGAGCCGCCTCGATGTCGTGGAGCTCGTGGACGAGACCGGCCAGGCCCGGGTCGCGATCGTGCCCGCCTACCAGGGGCGCGTCATGACCAGCACCGCGGGCGGGCCCGACGGCTGGAGCCTCGGGTGGATCAACGAGGAGCTGATCACTTCGGGCGAGACACTGGAGCACATCAACCCCTACGGGGGCGAGGACCGTTTCTGGCTCGGACCCGAGGGGGGTCAGTACGGCATCTTCTTCGGAGAGGGCGCCCCGTTCGACCTGGAGCACTGGCAGACGCCGGCCTTGATCGATACCGACACGTTCGATCTCGTGGAGGCCGACACGGCCCGGGCGGTCTTCCGTCGCCGGGGCTCGCTGGTCAACCACGCCGGCTTCACCTTCGATGTCCAGCTCGACCGCACCGTGCGGCTCCTCACGGCCGACGAGGTCGGGGAGCGATTTGGCCTGGACGTGCCCGAGCTCGTCGACCTCGTCGCGTTCGAGACCGAGAACCGCTTGAGCAATGTTGGGGAGACGCCCTGGGCGAAGCAAACCGGACTGCTCTCGATCTGGGTCCTGGGGATGTTTCCACCCTCGCCCGGGGCGACCGCCGTGATCCCGTTCGAGCCGGGCCACGACGAGGCGCTTGGCCCGATCGTGAACGACACGTACTTCGGGAAGGTGCCTCCGGATCGGCTGATCGTCGAGGAGGACGTGATCTTCTTCCGCGCAGACGGCCAGCAGCGGAGCAAGATCGGGATTCCGCCACGACGCGCTCGCCCGGTCTGCGGCAGCTACGACCCGGAGCGCGGTGTGCTGACGCTCATCTGGCTGACGATCCCCGAGGGGGCGACGGACTACGTCAACTCGATGTGGGAGACGCAGGACGAGCCGTTCGCGGGCGACGTCGTCAACTCCTACAACGACGGGCCTCCGGAGCCGGGGGCGAAGCCGCTCGGGCCGTTCTACGAGCTGGAGTCTTCGTCGCCGGCGCTGGCGCTGGGGCCGGGCGAGTCGCACGAGCACGTGCACCGGACGGCTCACTTCCAGGGGAGCGACGAGGCCCTGGATCCCATCGCCCGAGCGGCGCTCGGCGTCGGCATCGCGGAGATCCGAGCGAAGTTCTCCGACTGAGCGGAAGGACTTCGGGATCGCCTACTTCCGCTGGCGCCGCCGCGTGCGCTTCGACGCGCTCTCGTCGGTCGTCGGTTCGTCGCTCGCGTGCCTGAAGTACAGGTGGTAGGCACAGTCGGGCCCGACGATGCGCCGCGCGACCTCCAGTGGGAGCGAGGCCTTGCCCAGCAGAATGAGCCGCTTGTAGCGCGCCAACGTCCGAAAGCCGTCGATCTCGTTGGTCCGGACCATGCTCGGCTGGTCCTCCCCGCGCTCAGCGAGCCCCCACTCCGCTCGTCGTGGCCTGGGTCGGCGGGGCGAGTGCGGCGGCGATGGCCCGGCCGAGGAGCAGCCTCAGGCGCTCCTGGCTGACCGGCGGGAGCTGGCGTGCTCCCCGAGCGTACACGAGAAGCGCCTGCTTGCCGTCGAGGGGAAAGACGGCTCCCCGCGCTCGGGCGAGATCGAACTCCTGAAGCCTCTCCCGTTCTGCGGGCAGCAGCCCGTCGAAGAGTTCCCGTTGCACGGCCTCCAGGTCCCGGGCATCGTCGGCGGAGAGCGCCACGGCCCCCCGGTCCGTCGCATCCCGGGCCATCTCGAACACGCCCGCTGCGTCGAGGAGACCGGTCGGGCTTGCCGCCATCAACGCCCCGATCGTATCGGGGTCGAGTTGCGGCAGCTCGTCCGCCACTTCAGCGACGGCCTTCTTCCTTTGCCCGGCGAGGTGATGAGACCGCACGCGCCCGTCGATCTCCGAGAGGGTGGCCTCCCCGATCTTCGCCGCCCTGGGAGACCACGCTTCGAATGTCAACGCGGCGAGTGTGGTCCCGGCGAGCAGGGCCGCGGCGAGGGCGAGGCGTTTCGTCCAGAGCCAGGCGACCGGCGCGAGGCTTTCGGTTTCGTCGCCCCCATACACGTGCTCTACGACCGCGGGCTCGTTCGCCGTGGCAAAGCGAAGCACCGGCAGCTCGGCGATGGCCGGCGGTGCCTGCAGCGCTTCCCGCGGGGCCGGCTCAGCCTCCCGATGCCTCTCCGGTTCCGCTGGAACCTCTGGTCGATCGCGCGCCGTCCGGCGGGCGATCCAGGTGGCCGGCCTGTCGACCCACGCTCTGGCCCGGGCGAGCAGCCGCCGGCCCTTCGACGGATCCCAGAATGGCGCCTCGTCCCCGTCGAGCGGTTTGAGGCGAATCACCGAGGGCCCGTCACTCGTCTTTGACGAGCCCTGATCGTGTTCCCCGACCAGCGAGGGCTCTTCCGCGAGAGGGCGAACCCGCGGGATCTCCTCCTGCGCACGCAGCGCTGCCATCGGGGCGCCCCTGGGCGCGCGGTGCTTGACCACGCCCGCGCCGGAACCTTCCCCGGGGAATGGGGGCAAGCCCCGCTCGAGACGATTGATGGGATCGATGCAGCGGCTGAGGAAGGCGCCGAACGAGACCAGCAGGCGGTGCGCGGAGACCCCGCTGCCCGGCCGCCACTGCGTCTCATCGAGAGAACCGCGTCCATCCGGCGGCGCCGTTCGGTGCTCGGAGCCCGCAGGCCCGGCCACCGCGGAGCGAGGCTCCCGGGACACTGCGGCGGCCCCAGCGAAGGTTCCGCCGGACGCCGCCGGCAGGGGAGCGGGCGGCACAGGCGCGTCCTCCTCGAGGGGCTTGAAGGGGATCACGGGCAGGTCCGTGACTGAGACCGATCCGGCCTGGGAAGACACGGGGTCCTCTGCCAGTGCCTGAACCTCGTGCGGCTCGCCGGGATGGCCTGGCAGGGTCAATTCAGTCCCACCGGGTCCGGGCGAGGTGTTTGACCTCTCGAGCGTGGTGACGGCCTCGGCCGCAACCGCGACGAGCTCTTTCTCCAGTGGCCACTCGAGCCGACCCTCGTCGCCGGCCGCCGGCGGCTCTTCGGCCGGGACCTGCACCACGCGGGGCTCCCCCACGGTGATTCTGATGATGGGATCGTCCTCGGGGCGGAGCGCCGCGGTACCCGGCGCAGGACCCTTCTCCTCGAGTCGTTCGCCCACGGGCATCATGGCTTCGGGTTCGATCAGCGGAGAAGGGACGGACCCTTCCTCGGCGAGCGGCGCCCAGTCGCGCGAGTCGTCACCGATTGGAACCGCGGACTGGACCGAAGGAGACGCGTCTTGCCGAGGCACGGGGATGACGAGGGAGAGCTCGTCTTCCCCGGGGGGCGCCGCGAGCTCGGGCCCAGGTGCCGCGCCTCGGGGAGGCGGTGGGGGGACGAGGGGGAGCCCGTCTTCCCGGGGCGGGGGCGTGAGCTCGGGGAGCGGCCTCTCTGCTGGGGTCGACGGCGGCGAGACCAGCGGGAGTCCGTCATTCCCTGGAGGCGGTGTGAGGGCGGGCGAAGGCGTCTCGGCCTCTGCCGAATGTGGGGGGGCGAGAGGCAGCCCGTCCCCTCTCCGCGCAGGAGGAGAGTCGGCCGGAAGCGATGCCCAGGCCGCGGCCTCGCTCCGAGCGCGACGTGCGGCGGAGGCCCGCTCGCTCGCCAGGAATTTCCTGAGTGGAACCCAGTTACGGGATTTCCCGGCCTGGACGGCCGCCTTGCCGTCCACCAGCCAGGTGCCGAGGCCATCGTGATCCACCAGGAGGACAGTGCCGTCCCCGAGGCGCAGTTTGAAGCGTTGGAGCAATCGTGCCCTCCAAGACTGCTGCGATCCTCGGTGTCCGGTCCTGGTGTATGGACCGGCAACGTTACGCCTCCCTACCATTCTCGTCAAGGACCTGGCTCACCGTTCTTCACCGCTCGCGCCAGGGGCCGCTGATCCGGGGCTGCGTGGTATCTTCGCTGCTTGTCGCCCGGGCCGGGTGACGCGATCTCACGCAGGGAGACAACGATGGCCCACGAGAACAACGGTGGCGCACGCGGGGTGTTCACCCGTTTCGTCCACTCCGAGGTCACCGGCGGCATCCTCCTCTTGATCTGCGCCGTAACGGCCCTGGCCCTCGCCAACTCACCGTGGGCCGATCACTACTTCCACCTGGCCCACATGGAGCTCGGGTTCCAGATCGGCGACACCACGCGCACTCTTTCCGTCCACCACTGGATCAACGACCTCCTGATGGCGGTCTTCTTCTTCGTGGTGGGCCTCGAGATCAAGCGGGAGATGGTGGTCGGACAGCTGTCCTCCCTGGACAGGGCGGTGCTGCCCATCGCCGCCGCGCTGGGTGGCATGATCGCCCCCGCCATCTTCTACGTTGTGATGAACCCCACCGGGGAGGCGGCGCGGGGCTGGGGCGTGCCCATGGCCACCGACATCGCCTTCGCCCTGGGGATCCTGGCTCTGTTCGGCAAGCGGGTGCCTCTCGGGCTCAAGGTCTTCCTGACGGCCCTGGCCATCGCGGACGACCTGGGCGCGGTCCTGGTGATCGCGCTTTTCTACACCAGCAGCCTGGACTTCACCGAGCTCATAGCCGCCGGCTCGTTCATGCTCCTGATCGTGCTGGCGTCACGCCTTGGGGTCCGGAGCCCCGTCATCTACTTCATTCTCGCACTCGGCGTGTGGATCGACGTCTTCGAGTCCGGTGTCCACGCCACCGTCGCTGGCGTGCTGCTGGCCATGCTGATGCCGGTCCGGGCTGGCCGAGATCCGGAGCACTTCTTCGCCGAAGTGAAGGAGCGGTTCGAGGCTCTGCGCGCCAGCCGGCTCACCCGAGACAGCATGATCCACGACCGGGCGCAGTTGGACGCCATCTCCAATCTGCATCGGGCGGCCTCGGACATGCGGCCTCCGGGCCTGGTCATGGAAGAGCGTCTCCATCCGCTCGTGGTTTTCGTCATCCTGCCGCTGTTCGCGTTCTTCAACGCAGGGGTGAAGATCGAGGGCAGCTTCTTCGAGACGCTGACCCAGCCGGTCAGCCTCGGTGTGATCATCGGTCTCGTGCTGGGGAAGCAGGTGGGGATCACGCTCTTCAGCTGGCTGGCGGTGAAGAGCGGGAAGGCTGCCCTGCCGGAGGGAGTGGACTGGGGCGACCTCTACGGCGCGGCCTGTCTCGGGGGCATCGGGTTCACCATGTCGCTCTTCATTGCCGAGCTGGCATTCGAGACCCCCGCCCTTGGCGCAGAGGCCAAGATCGGCATTCTCACCGCTTCGCTGATCGCCGCGATCTGGGGGCTGACGGTGCTGTACTTCCAGCTGAGTCGCCGTTCCCGAGTGGTGGTGCCCGGGGTGCCCGCTGCAGGACGACCGCAGGACGCCGACTAGTCGTTGTCGTCGACCTCGTCCCGGGGCAGGCGACCCTTCGCTTCGTCGCAGATCGTCCCCTCGAAGAGCCGGCTGCCCCGGCGATAGCCAGCGCGCCCGATCATGTGCGCCGCCACCGGCGCGGTCAAAACCAGGAAGACCACGATAACGATGGCGCGGCCCACGATCCCCGCCTCACCGAAGTGGATCCCGGCGCCGAGGGCGGTCAGGGCGGCGCCCAGGGTGGCGGCCTTGGCCGTGGCGGACATGCGGAGAAAGAGGTCGGGAAGCCGGAGGAGACCCACGCCGGCCAGGAGCATGAAGACGCTGCCCAGGACGAGTAGGGAAGCGGCGATCATCTCTCTCGCCCCTCCTCCGCGTATCGGGCGAACGCCACCGTGCTCAAGAACGCAACGAGGGCCACGAGGAGCGCCACGTCCAGGTACACGGCGTCGTCCGCCGCGACGGACCACGTCGCCATGATCCCGATGGCGACGGCACTCAGCAGGTCCAGGGCCACCACGCGATCGGCGAGGCTCGGACCTCGCACGAGCCGCACCACCGCCAGGAGGACGGTCACGCCGCAAATGGCCAGGGCCGCGAAGCCTCCCACAGAGGCCGGGCTCATGGAAACGCTCCGATCACCCGTCGCTCGAAGCCGTCCTTGATCTCGCGACGGAGCGCGTCGGGACTGGACACGGACATGGCGTGGACGAAGAGGGTCCCCCTGTCCGGCGACACCTCGAGGCTGAGGGTGCCCGGGGTCAGGCTGATGAGGTTGGAGAGCACCGTGATCTGCTCGTCGCTCTTTGCGTCCAGCGGCACGGCCACGAGAGCGGGGCGCAGAAGCCGTCTCGGGCCCAGGACCACGGCGGCCACCTTCAGGTTGGCGACGACGATCTGCCACGC
>CAXMOH010000300.1:0-9656 GCA_964194855.1 uncultured Hyphomicrobium sp. | reverse complement strand
GGACGCGCCACGGGCTGGGGGCCTCGCTCCATCTCGAAGAGCGCGTGGAAAATGAGGCCGCTTCCGACGACCAGTAGGAGTCCTGCCAGAACCTGAATCAGCATCACCATCTCATCCTCACCATGCCACCCTACAGCGGCGTACGGTCTGTCCAGGCCCAAAGTTTCGCATTGTTTTCGCCTGAATGCACGAACAAAAAGCGAAACATATAGAAGTGGTTCTGCTCCAACGACTTAGGCCAGACAAAAAGGTGTGAAGTCACGTGTTCTGTAGACAAGCCGGGGGCATCTCGACGCGCCCGGGGGAAGCGGCTGGGCGGGCGAGGGAGAACAGAGGCGGCGCGGCTCGAGGTTTGCCCCGAAGGCCGGGCGACTCTATATTCCAGAGTGGACCCACTCCCATGGAATACAAGGACTACTACAACGTGCTCGGCGTCAAGACGGATGCGACCGCCAAGGCCATCAAGGCGGCGTACCGGAAGCTCGCACGGAAGTACCACCCCGATGTGAACTCGGGCGATGAGAAATCAGAAGCACGGTTCAAGGAGATCAACGAGGCGCACGAGGTCCTCGGCGATCCGGAAAAGCGCCGGCGCTACGATCAGCTCGGCTCGAACTGGGACGCATTCAACCGTGGGGCTCCCGGCGGTGGTGCGCGGCCCGGTGCCGGTTTCCGCGTGGAGTATCAGGACCTGGGTGGAGCCGGAGGGGGAGGCTTCTCGGACTTCTTCCGGACCTTCTTCAGCGGCGGCGGCATGGGTGGCCAGGGCTTCGATCCCGGCGCGTTCCAGGGCTTTGGCGGGGGCGAGGTGCACGAGCCGCCTCGGGACGCCGAGGGCGAGGTGAGGCTGACCCTCTCCGAGGTGCTCTCCGGCACGTCTCGGGAGGTCGCGGTGGGAGAAGGACCCGACCGGCGTCGGGTCGAGGTGAGGATCCCGCCCGGAGTGCGCGAGGGTTCTCGGGTGCGCGTCGCAGGAGCCGGAGGCGCTGGCTCCCGGGGCCAGCGGGGCAACCTGTACCTCCGGGTCCGCGTGGCTACGGACCCCAGGTTCGAGCGCAAGGGGGATGACCTCGCCACCGTCGTCCGAGTGCCGCTGACGACGGCGGTCTTGAGCGGGCAGATCGACGTGGCGACCCTCGAAGGGCCGGTGGGGATCAAGATCCCCGCGGGAACGCCCGCGGGCCGGGTGTTCCGCCTCAAGGGCAAGGGCTTGCCCCGCCTGGGGCAGGCCGGGACCCGGGGCGACATCCTGGCGAGCCTCGAGGTCGAGCTGCCCGATGAGCTCTCCGATCGGCAGAGGGAGCTGTTCGAGGAGCTTCGCGGAACGGGTGTGTGACCCGAATAACCCGGCGTCTGCCCCGGGCGCTTGTTCGCGATTGAACAATGGGAAGGCCCTGCTACACTCTCGCCCAGGCAAACGTCGAGGAGGGTGCATGAGGATGAGGGGTCTGACGGGCATGTTCGCGGCCGTGGCGCTTCTGGGGATGGTGGCCTCCGCATCGGCCCAGTCGGATCGGCCCATGGTGGCGGTGATGGACTTCGACTACAGCGCGGTCAACAACTGGTGGAGCGGGGTCTGGGGAAACTACGACATCGGCAAGGGTGTGGCGGACATGGTCGTGGACGAGCTGATCAACGAGTCGGACTTCCGCGTCATCGAGCGCAAGAGGATCGACACCGTGCTGGCGGAGCAGGACTTTCAGGCCAGCGATCGGGCGGACCCCCACACCCAGGCGAAGATGGGCAGGATCCTCGGCGTGCGCTTCATCATCGCGGGCTCGATCACCAAGTTCAACACGTCGGACAAGAAGTACTCGGCCGGCGGGATCGTCAAGGGCCCCCTCGGGCGCTTCGGGCTCAAGAAGTCCAAGAGCGAGGTCCAGCTCAACGCCCGGGTGATCGACGCGGAGACAGGAGAGATCCTCATTGCCGCCAAGGGCAAGGGTGACTCCAAGAAGGGCGGAGGCGTCAGTGTCGCAGGCGGCGCAGGCGGCGTCGGCGGCGGCTTCAGCATGGGATCCAGCGAGTACCGGGCCAGCGCCCTGGGCGAGGCGCAGGAGAAGGCGTGTGTCGAGCTGGTGAAGAACATCGTCAAGCGGCAGAAGAAGCTCCAGTAGCAGCGACACCGCAGGGACACAAGAGCTAGAATCGGGCCCGTCGCTCCGGCGACGGGCCCTTTGCTTTTCCGGGCCCTGGCCGGAGGCGCTCCCGGAGAGCCATGGCCGAGCCCGTCTTCACCGTTGCCAATCAGCTCACGATGCTCCGGATGGCGTTCGTGCCCGTGCTGGTTCTGTTGGCGCTCTCCGCTCAATTCACCTGGGCGCTCGTGGTCTTCGTGGTGGCCGGCCTGACCGACGTCCTGGACGGCTACATCGCCCGCCATGGGCACCAGGTCACCAGGCTGGGCGCCACCCTCGATCCCATTGCCGACAAGATCATGGTCGGCTCCACCTTCGCGGTCATGACCTGGAACTCGGTGGTGAGCTGTCCCATGCCGATCTGGCTGACCATCACCCTTCTCTTTCGCGACACGATGCTGGTGGTGGGGGTGCTGGCCGTGAACCTGGCCATGGGGCCGAGGGTCTTCTACCCGTCTCGTCTCGGGAAGGTCTCGAGCGCCCTCAACATGATCGCCGGAGCAGCCGCTCTCGCCACGAACGCCGCCGGAGACTGCTGGCCGGCGATTCGTTGGCTCTATGGCGCGACCCTGGTGCTCCTGATCGCCTCCACCGCGCAGTACGTCTACATGGCGAGCGAGCACCCGCAGAAGGGGAAGTCCTAGGAGGTCGTGGGCTCCACCGCGAGCCCGAGCTTGTGGCGGAAGTAGTCGAGGGTCGGAGCGAGCCCTGCGTCCAGGGGGACCCGAGGCTCCCAGCCGAGAAGGGTCCGGGCCCGGGTGATGTCGGGCTGGCGGACCTTCGGGTCGTCGACCGGGAGCGGCTTTTCGATGATTCGGGACGACGAACCGGTCAGCGCGATGACCTTCTCGGCGAGGGCCCGGATCGACATCTCCTCCGGGTTTCCGATGTTCACGGGATCCACCGCGTCCGACAGCATGAGGCGCACGATGCCGTCGACCAGGTCCGAGACGAAGCAGAGACTGCGGGTCTGGCTGCCGTCGCCGAAGACGGTGACGTCCTCACCTCTGAGGGCCTGACTCATGAAGGCCGGAATGGCCCGCCCGTCGTTGACACGCATGCGCGGACCGTAGGTGTTGAAGATGCGGACGATGCGGGTCTCGACGCCGTGCACGCGATGATAGGCCATGACCATGGCCTCAGAGAAACGCTTGGCCTCGTCGTACACCCCCCGGGGGCCCACGGGGTTCACGTTGCCCCAGTAGTCCTCTCGCTGAGGGTGGACCAGAGGATCTCCGTAGACCTCGGACGTGGAGGCGAGGAGGAGGCGGGCCTTCTTGGCCTTGGCCAGCCCGAGGCAGTTGTGGGTGCCCAGGCTCCCCACCTTGAGAGTCTGGATCGGAAGCTTGAGGTAGTCGATGGGGGAGGCGGGGCTGGCGAAGTGGAAGATGTAGTCCAGGGGCCCCTCGACCACGATGTGCTCGGTGATGTTGTGCTTGACCAGCGTGAAATCGTCCGCGCCCAGGTGGTCGAGGTTGGTCTCGTCTCCGGTGACGAGATTGTCCATCCCGAGGACGGAGAATCCCCGGCCGAGGAGAGACTCGGAGAGATGAGAGCCGATGAAGCCGGCGGCGCCCGTGACCAGCGCCCTGGGCTTCGACTCAGTAGGCATGCTTCTGCCCGAAGCCGCGGAAGAGCGTCAGAATGAGGATCTTGACGTCGAGCAGGAGCGACCAGTTCTCGATGTAGTAGATGTCGTGCTCGATCCTCTTCTCGATCGAGGTGTTGCCGCGCCAACCGTTCACCTGGGCCCAGCCCGTGATGCCGCTCTTGACCCGGTGGCGGCGCATGTACTCGGGAATCCGCTGGCGGAACTGGGCCACGAAGGGGGGCCTCTCGGGCCGGGGACCCACGAGACTCATGTCCCCCAGGAGAACGTTGATCAGCTGAGGTAGCTCGTCGAGGTTGAAGCGTCGAAGCCACGCCCCGACGGGGGTGCGACGGGGGTCGTCGGACGTCGCGAAGATGGGCCCCGTGTCTTTCTCTGCCCCGTCGATCATGGTGCGGAACTTGAAGATCTGGAACGTCTTGCCGTCCAGGGTCATTCGTTCCTGCCGCAGGAACACCGGACCCGGCCCCCCGTAGAGCTTGATGAGCAGGGCGATGAAGGGAAAGACGGGCACGAGTGTGAGGGCGACGAGGAGCAGGCCCGAGGCGGCCACGTCCATCAGCCGCTTGATCATGCTGTTCCAGCCCTGGAGGGGCACCTCGTTGAGGTTGATGATGGGGATCCCGTCGAGATCCTCGAGCGAGGCCTTGATCGTGGCGTACTGCACGACGTCCGGGATGACCTTGATGTCGACGCACTCATTGCTCAGGCCCTGAACGAGGGGCACGATGCGAGCATGGTCCTCCAGCGGGAGCGCGACGTAGAGCTGATCGACGCCGTGCCGATCCAGGGCCTCCCGGGCCCCGTCCAGAGTGCCCACCACGGGGAGCCCGCCGTGCCCCTGTGCCTCGGCGGTGTCTCCGAGGAACCCGACGACCCGGTAGCCGAGCTCCCGGTGGGCCGCGAGCGCATCGGCCACTGTGCGTCCGAGCTCTCCGGTGCCGGCCACCACCACCCGGGTCACGTTGTACCCCGCGGCCCACTGGCGTTGGAGCCAGGCCCGGAGCGCCCAGCGGCCGAGGTTGAGGAAGAGCACGTCCAGGATCACGAAGATGCCGAACACGGCCTGGCTGTACTCCCACAGCGGAGCGACGTCCGGCTGGTAGCGGTAGTACACGCGCACGTACAGGGTGGCCGCGAGGGTCAGGCCCGAGCCGATGAGGACGCTGAAGAGGATGGCGAAGAACTCGTCGATGAGGCTTCGTCCACGCTTGATCCGATAGAGGCCGTGAAAGTACAGCACCGCCGGCCAGACGACGGCCATGAGGGGAAGGAGGAGCAGGTAACGCGAAGCGTCGGGCACACCCTTCGTCACGGGAAGGAAGACCTGCACGGCCTCGACGTGGAACCTCAGGATGTAGGCCAGGATCCAGGCCATGGCCGTGACCAGGAGGTCGACGGTGATGAAGCTGAACATCATCACCCGGGTCTGGAATCTCAGCATTCAGGAAACCACATCGGCCTGGGCGCCCTCCACGAAAGCGCGGATGCGGGACTCGAAAACGTCTCGATTGAGTGCTTCGGCCCGGGCCCGGAGCGCCAGTCTATCAAAGCGGGCCGAGGACAGGGTAGCGACGGCGGCCCGCAACGAGGCGGGGGTTGGCTCGGGGAAGACAACGCCGGTGCGGCCGGGCTCGACGCTCTCGGTGCCGCCGCCTTCGCCGTAGACCACGGCGGGACGGCCGCAGGCCATGGCCTCCAGGGGAGCGATTCCGAAGTCCTCGATGCCCGGCATCACGACGGCTCGGCAGTCCCGGTACAGCTCGAGCAACGCGGTGTCGCTCACCCGACCCAGGAATGAGACCTCCGGGGGTGCCAGCGAACGAAGCCGGGTCTCCTCCGGACCGGTCCCGACGATCCGGAGGGGCCATCCCGAATCCCGATAGGCCTCGAGCGCGATCTCCAGTCGCTTGTAGGGAGCAAGGGCGGAGACCACCAGGTCGAAGGTGCCGGGGCGGGGTGTCCCGGGCGTGAAGTGGTCCGTGTCGACCGGTGGGGGGATGACCTGGGCGTCTCGCCCGTAGCAGCGACGAATACGACCAGCCACGTAGGCGCTGTTGGCGGCGAAGTGGTGGACCCGAGCCGCCGAGGCTCGGTCCCACGCTCGGAGGCCCGCCGCAGCCGGGGGCACCACGAGGCGCTCGAGGGGGCCCAGCCGACCCGGACCGAAGTAGTCGTCGTAGCGGTCCCAGACGTACCGCATCGGCGTGTGGCAGTAGCAGAGGTGGAGGGCTCCCCGAGGGGGGCGGATGCCCTTGGCGACGCAGTGGGAGCTGGACACCACGAGGTCGAAGCCCCTCAGGTCGAACCGTTCGGCAGCGAGGGGGAAGAGGGGCAGGTAGTGCCGGTACCGCCGGGCCGCGTCCGGGAGGAGCTGGACGAAGGACGTGCGGATGTCCCGGTCCTCGAGCGCCGGGTCGACGGAGCCGACGACGTGCAGGAGGGTGAAGATGGGGGCGTCCGGGAACACCCGCGCGAGAGAGAGAAGGACCTTCTCCCCTCCGCGCATCCCGGTGAGCCAGTCGTGAACGAGGGCGACTCTCAGCGCGCGGCCTCGGCGAGGGCAGGCGCGGGACGACCGAGCGCCTTCAGGTAGCCGGAGTGGATGGCCCGGACGGACCGCTCCCAGCTGAAGCTCCGGGCCCGGGCCAGCCCGCTCTCGATGAGCCGCCCGCGAAGGTCGTCGTCGTCCAGGACCCTGGAGATTCCCGCCGCGATGTCCTCGACGCTGTAGGGGTCGACCAGCACCGCCGCATCGCCCACCACCTCGGGGAGCGCCGAGATCCGCGACGTGACGACCGGAGTGCCGCACGACATGGCCTCCAGCGGCGGAAGGCCGAAGCCTTCGTAGAGCGAGGGAAACGCGAAGACGGACGCCATGCGATAGAGGGCGGCGAGCGTGGTGGGGGGGACGAAGCCGAAGAAGCGGACGTGCTGCCTGAGACCGGTCTTCTCCACGGCGCGCCGAAGGGCTCCGTACCGGCTCACGTCGTCGCCGCTCAACAGGAGCTGGAGGTCGTCGTGCCCGCCCTGCTCACGGACGAGGGCAAAAGCACGAATCAGGCGCTCGAGGTTCTTGTGGGGCTTCACGTTGCCTGCGAACAGAACGAAGCGCCCACGCAGTTGGTAGCGCTCCCTGACCCGCGCCATCTCCTCCTCGCCGGGGCTCTCGAGAAGCTCCGTGTCGATGGCGTGCGGGACGACGTGCACCTTGTCCGGGTCGGCCCAGGAGTAGAAGCGGAGAATGTCCGCCCGGGAGGCCTCCGAGACCGTGAAGACGATCTCGCTCCGGCGGATGGCGCTGCCCATCATGAAGCGGGCGTAGCGCCAGGCCATTCGATTGGGCAGGTACTGTGGGAACAGGAGATGGATGCAGTCGTGGATCGTGACCACCGACGGGATCGTGCACAGGAGCGGCCGCACGTAATGGGGCGAGTGGAGGAGCTCGGCTCCCAGCCGACGGAGCTTGAGCGGGATCGAGAGGTGCTCGCGCACGCCGTAGCCTGGCGAGCTGTCCACGACGGGCACGAAGTTCTCGGCCATGTCGCGCAGCGTGGCCGCGTCCTGCTGCTGGCAGAACAAGAAGTAGGTCGTCTCGCGGTCGAGCCGGGCCAGGTGGCGCAGGAGGTTTCGAACGTACGTGCCGATGCCGAAATCTCGCCACTTCCGCACGTCGATCGCGATCTTCACTGCTGCCTCGGTATTCCGACAAGTACCCACGCGACAATAACATGAGGGAACCGACCGGCCCAACCCTCGGACGGGTGGGGCGTTGCTTCGTCGCGGTTCAGGGGGCGCCGAGAGACAGCCGGACGAGGGCCCGGGCGGTGGAGCGCCCCGTTCGGTCGCCGGAGGTCACGCCGCGGGCCCACCCGGCGAGGCCGCGGCCGAGCAGCAGCAGGCGGAGCGCTCCCTGGGCGAGGGGCCCGTTGTGCTTCCGGTAGTACAAGAGGTGGCTGCGGTGGTACTCGTGCCGGGCCCTCTCGGGCGCCTGCTCCATGCTCCGCCCGAGCTCGTGTCGGACCTCGGCAGCCGGCGTGAAGACCACGCGCCACCCGGCGGCGCGGAGGCGGCGGCAAAGATCCGCGTCCTCTTCGTACAGAAAGAACGCCTCGTCGAAGCCGCCCACGGCCTCGAGGGCCTCGCGGCGAGCCATCAGGCAGGCCCCCGACACCCAGTCGGCGTCGTGCTCGTGGGCGTGGGCGGCGGCGGCCTTGCGAAGGGCTTCGGGGGCCCGGTCTCTCACCCCGAGGACGAGGCGGCGCTGTCGCCGTTCCCCGAACAGCGTGAGGTCGGGCCCGGTCGACACCTGGACGGTGCCGTCCGGCTGGCGCGTGAGCGGCCCGACGGCTCCGACGTCGGGCTGGTCGTCCAGGCGGCCCGCGAGCACCCCGATGGCTCCCTTCGTGACGGTGGCGTCGGGGTTGAGAAAGAGGACGAGCGGCGCCGTAGTGGCGCGCATCCCCTGGTTGCACGCACGGGAAAAGCCCACGTTGTCCGGGTTGGCGATCACCCGGGGTGGGTCGGGCCGCTCCGTGGCGGCGGCGGGGGATCCGTCGTCGCTGGCGTTGTCGACGACCACGGTCTCCAGGCGGCTGCCAGCGTCCCGAGGCAGGGAGTCGAGACAGGCGACGAGGGCCTCGCGGGCGTTGAAGGAGACCACCACCACGGCGACCGCCGGAGCGTCCGGCACCGGCGTGCTCACCCCCGGGCCGCCTTCCGGAGAACCGCCCGGGTGAGCGCGGCGGTCCGGTCCCAGGAGTACCGCCCGGCCAGCTCGCGGCCCGCGCCGGCCAGGCTCTCTCGAAGGCCGGGCTCCCACAGCACTCGATGGAGCGCCCGGGCCACGGCCGACTCGTCGCGGGAGCCCACCACCAGGGCGGCACTTCCGAAGATCTCGCCCAGGGACGGGTTGCGACTCACCACCAGGGGAACTCCTCGCGCCGCCGCCTCCAGGGCGGGGAGCCCGAAGCCCTCGTACTCGGAGAGAAAGACCCCGCCGTCGGCGGCAGCGTAGCGGTCGGCCAGGCCGGCCTCCTCGACGAATCCGGACAGGCGGACGTGTCTGGCGAGCCCCAGGGAGGCCACGAGACCGGGCAAGTCCAGGACAGGGTGCGTTCGGTTTTCGCCGACCACGTCGAGAACCACCCCGGGGTGCCGCCGGGCGAGGCGCGCCACGGCCCGGAGCAGCTCCGGCAGGCAGCGCCGGTTGAGGACGGCGCCCACGGTGATCAAGTAGGGTCCCGAGACCCCGAGCCGCCGGCGCGCCTCCTCGCGGGAGGGCGAAGGAGGCAGATCGTCGTCGGGCCCGAGCGGGATGTGGCTCACGCGATCGGCCGCTGCGGGGAACCGGGCCCTGAGCTCGCGTCGGGTGAACTCGGAGCACGCCAGGATTCCTCGGGAGACGCCGACGCCCAGGGTCGTGAGAAGCCGTCGGCGAAACGCGTCTCGCAGGGTGAAGTCCTGCGGCTGGGAGAAGAAAGACAGATCGTGCACCGCCGTCACCCGGGGAACGGAGAGCGCCAGGGGGCACGAGTAGGCCGGGGAGAAGAAGACATCGAGACGGTCTCCCCGAGCCGCCGCGGGCAACAGCCCCTGTTGCCACACGAGGCCTCGTTCGCGGCCGTCGCCGATGGAGCGGCGCACGAGGGTCGAGTGGTCGAGGGCCGGCTCTTCGGGCGGTGGCCCGCTGAAGTAGACGACGAGGGTGTCGCCCGTCGCGCCCCACCGGCGCAGGAGGTTCCGAAGATAGCGCCCGGTGCCCGTCGGCCGTCCCTGGAGCTCTCGGCCGTCGATCCCGACGACGAGCGGGCTACCGTCCAAGGATGGTCCGATAGAACGCGATCGTGCGCTCGGCCGTGTCCTGCCAGTCGAAGCGCCGGCTGCGGGCCTGGCCCCTCTGCCGATGA